>DASSFG010000394.1:0-4440 GCA_035694685.1 Pirellulales bacterium | reverse complement strand
TGATCCTCGCTAGTGCGTCGGGGACGGCGTCAACGTCGACGAAAAAATACTTCACACGGCACTTCGCCAAGAGCAACTCCGAAAAGCGCCCCAGCAGTTCCGCCGGATTTGATACGACTTGGGCGGCTACCAAAAGGCGCTTGCGGCCATCGTCCAACCCTCCGCCATTATAAAAGCCAAAGTCGAGACCGCGTTCAGAGACGCATCGCTTCTGAAGCGGCACTTGGCTGCTGATGCCGCGCGCCTGCTCAGCTCTCTTGATGTACTCTTCGGCGAGCATCCAAAAGGCCCTTAATGTTCGTCCAGGGGCGCCCTTGCCCATCAGTACCGCTTGGCGAACCGTCGTCCTTGTGCCGGCAACCGTTCGCGCGGCTGCCCAGTCGGCGCTGAAGTTTTGATCGGCGCGAAGTTGTCGATAGGCGTAATCGGAACATTGGAGCAGCACGTCGTGGATTGTCAGGGCATCCCAAAGAGGTCGCAGTTCGACCGGCGCGAGCGTTTGAGTGCGCTGAGGCGAGACTGTGCTTGGCCGTACGCTGCTGGACGACGACTGCTTCTTTGGATCCGATTGTGAAAGGCTTTTTCCTTTGCGCCAGACCATTGTCCATGCTCCTGCCGAAAATTAGGGCTGTCAACGCGGCGCCCGAGTGTTGCCAAACGACGTCGTCGCGCACGGCGTGACCGCAGCACCGTAAGGCTTGTTCTCTGCGGGCATCGAGTAACCCATGAGGCAGCGTCAGTGAGATTAACAGCCGCGATGTCGGAAAGCAACTTCTTTTCTCACAGCCACGAGACAGTTCATCTCCGCCAAGCTCGACCAGGTCCTAGGCGCGACTTCATCAGCCAGGATCCTGCCCGCGGGCGCTTCATGGATCAAGCTGCGGACGAGAGGGCTTCGCCCTGTTCTCTCCGTCGCGTACAATCGGAAGTAGCGAAAATGCGATAAGCGCATCAGCAAGCGAGAGGAACATGTCCGTCAGTATTTGGCCGTTTATCGAACAAGGTGCCGACGGCGTGGCTTATATCGAGGGCACCCGCACCAAAGTCATCGAGGTAGCGCTCGATCAGATAGCCTACGATTGGGACGCCGACGAGATTCATCGGCAGTACCCATATCTCTCACTCCCTCAGATTCACGCGGCACTCGGCTTCTACTACGACAATCGCAGCGAGTGCGACCGGCTGATCGACCAGCAACTCGCCGAGGTGGACCAGTGGCGCGAGCAGTCGCAGAACGCGTCACTTTCCGTAAAGCTACGCGCGCGTCAGCGGAAGCCCTGATGCTAGCCGTCTACATGGACCATCACGTTCCCGCGGCGATCACCGAAGGTCTGCGGAGCCGCGGCGTCGATGTGCTAACGGCATTTGAAGATGGGCATGCGGACGCCGACGACCCGGTCCTTCTCGCTCGCGCGACAAGCTTAGGGCGTATTGTCTTCACGCGCGATCGTGACTTCCTGGCGATTGGGCGCGCCGCGCAATCGTCTGGAATCGCCTTCGGCGGAATCGTGTATGCCCACCAGTTGCGGGTGACCATAGGCCAGGCGGTCCGCGATCTGGAAGGTCTGCCAGCTCATCGCGCCTGATGAAGCACGGAATCAGATTTACCACTTGCCGCTCTGATGCAAGAAACGGCCCAGCTAACATTGAACCGGGTTCGGCTACTGCCAGGTCAGCGAAGTGCCGGTCGTTGCCTATGCCAGCTTCGACAATCTGCGGATCAGCCACTCCAGGCAGAGCACGCCGCAAATCGCCAAGAGCGTCCAGGAGTTCGACCAGAGCGGTGTGGGACGAGAGATGGTGGTGATCGTGCGGCTCTGATCGCGCAGCACGTCCACGAGCGGCGGGGAGGAAGTGGCCCCGTCGCCCGCCAGCGCGGCCTTCAGCCCAATGTAATAGACTCCGCCTGTCTTGGTGGCCAGCTCGCTCAAGAGGGCGTCGTTGCGCTGCGGTTTCTCGCGCTCCAGCTCGGGCACCTTTACTTGAATGCGGCGAGAAAGCCGCTCGTCGCTTTCCGGCACCGGCAGCTCGATGAGATACATCCCTTCCTTACGCACCGTGAACTGCCCGCGATAGCTGCCCTTCTTGCTGGGATCGGCCAACAGGGCCACGGTCTGGTGCGTGCTGTCGGGTAAGCTCACGTCGAGCTCCACGCGCGGCAGCTCCAAGGGCTGCATTCGGTTGTCGCTGAGTTGTGCCCGCACGTCGACCGTGCTGCCGAGCAGATAACGGTCGCGTTCGACTAGCAATACGCCGCGATGTGAACCGCGCAGCAAGCGGCCTTGCGAAACGTGGCGCACCAGCTTGGTATAAAGCCGCTCGAACCAGGCGTCGTCCTCGGCCCTCAGTCGCCACATTTCGCCGCTGCCGAGATAAAACACGCGTCCCGAGCCGAAAAACTGCCCGGCCAGGTACACCGGTTTCTGCGTGCCTTCGACGCTCCGCGGATCGGAGAACCAGCCATACACGGCGGCGCCGGGCTTCGGGCCGCGCACGGAGTAGTGCCCATACACGCCGGGGAACTCCGACCAGGCCCGCGTCGATGCCGGACCGGAATCTTCAATCCAAAGGAACTCGGCCTCCAGCCCGTCGCGCGTAAATTCGATCGGCCACGGCTCGCGCGAGCCGTAATGGCCGTCGTCCAACAGCGACAGGCGACGGTGAAATTCCACCGGATAGAGGCCGCGGATTTTGCCCAGGCCGGGATCTTGCGCCCACGAGTCCGTATAAACCGGCCCGGCCACGACGATGAGTCCGCCGGCCTGATCAGCCACCCAACGCTCCACCAGCTCTTGCTGGCCGGCCGACAACTGCCGCCAATCGGGATCGAAGGCCACGATGGCGTCGTAAGTGAAGAGCGTTTCAGCGTCGTTGGGAAAGCCTTCCAGGATTTCGTGGGCGTCTTGCGAAATGCCTTCCGTGCCGCTTTGCAGCAGCACGTCGACAATCATGTCGCGGTCGCGGCGGAGCTGATTGCGGAGAAACTGGTATTCGCGCGTGGGGCCGCCGGCGAACAACAGCACGCGCGTCTTGCGGTCGACGATTTCCACGTCGGCCTCTTGCTGATTGTCGGCCGGGTTGCGATCGCTGGCCGGCGGCCGAACGGTGAGCCGTAGTGTGCGGCGGCCCGACTCATTGGGCGTGAGATCAAACTTGACCGGCACGACTTCGCCGTCGCCGCCGAGCGTCACCTGGTGTGAGGCTTCGAGCTTGCCTTCCGTCCCGGCCTTCGAATCGGCAGGCCGCGACATGAGCTCGATCAGCACCGACTTACCCGCCATGCCCTGTGCCTGCAAATAGCCGGTGGCCGTAAAGTGGTCGCCGGGATAAGCCCGCGAAGGGACGACAAAGTCGCTGATGCGCACGTTGATCGGCTGGGTGAGCGAACCAAGGCCGACGGCGTAAAGAGGAATGCGGGCCTCGCGGGCCAGGGCGATTGCGGCGCCGGTATCGACTCCGGCGTTTTGCTGCCCGTCGCTGAAGACGACGATGCCCGAAAGCGGCTGAGAGCGCTCAGCTTCGATCCATTGCCGCAAGGCCTGTCCCAGCCGCGTTTCGGTCCCCTGCGGTTCAAGGGCCGCCTGCCAATCGAAGGCGTCGTCGTCGCCGGTCGTCGCCGGCCCGCTATTTTCCGACCGTTTTGCCAGCGTTGCCAGCCGCTCGGAATCGCGGTCGAAACGGACGACGATCACTTCGTGCTTGGCGCGCAACTTCTTAAGCCAATCGCCCTCGGCGAACGCAGCGACCAACTGCTGTGCGCGGCTGGGCTCGGCCGGCACGGCGCTGGCATCCTGGTCGTGCAGGCCCATGCTCAGGCTCGTGTCGGGCATGAGCAGCACTCGCGAGTTCTGCACCTGATCGACCTCGTTTCGCCACTGCGGCTGCAGATAAACGCCCAACAGCCCGACGAAGGCCGCCATACGTAGCGCCACCAGCAAAACGCGGAGCGGTGCAGCCAGCTCGGCGCTATCGTGGCGATAGAGCCAAATTACGTATGCCAACACCGCCGCCGTTACGACGACCGGCAGCACCCAATCAACGGGCGCTTGGATACGGCCCCATTCAAAGGTGCTGCGCGCCAGCGCGGCGTCGGCGAAAAACAGGATTCGGCCCATCAGCCCGCACCTCGCTGAATCGGCGGCTGTGGCAGAACCGTGATCTCCGAACCCAAAAAGGTCACGTTCGATACCCGAGCGCGCTCCGCTACATAAGTCCAACGGCGCGGCGCGGCCGCCGCGTTCCTTAGTCCCGTAGGGACGGTATAGTTTAGCCGTGGGCGCAAGCCCACGGAAACGGGTCGAGAATGAACGGGATAGCCGCGTAGCGGCGACAGAGCGTGTGTTGCGCCGTTTCTGTCGCCGCTACGCGGCTTGCCCGGCCTACCGCATCGGCACCGTGGGCTTGCGCCCACGGCTAAACTCTTTCGCCGCTGCGCGGCTG
>DASSFG010000393.1:0-10471 GCA_035694685.1 Pirellulales bacterium | reverse complement strand
AAGTCGGTCGTCGTCGATCCGATGTCGATGAGCAAGGCGGTGTCACCGTGGCAATAGCGGGCGGCGAACCGTGCCAGGGCATGCCAGTTCGACGCGGCGGCCAGCAGGGGTTGCTGAAGGGCGGCTTCAACACGAACGATACTGCCATCGACGCGGTAAACCAGCAGCTCGCGTCGCCCAGCGGCCTGTTGCACAGAATGCAGGATGTGTGCGACGCCTTCTGTCTTTGTCGCGAAACAATCGGCCAACTCGCCGGTCATCGTCACGACAACCTTCTCGGCCGACGGCGCCTCGGTCATCAATGCCGTTAACGCGCCGGCCAGCTCCGCCGGACGCTGCCACAACGGAAAGGGCCGGCATGCGGCGAAACCGCGGCCATCCGCCGCCTTCAGATTCGCGCCGCCAATATCGAAAGCCAGGATCGCCATGCGAGCATTGTTATCGACCGGCATCGTGAATACCAGCAGGTCGATTACAAGGCGAAACTAAACTTCCATCGGCAAGGAATTCGATCGCTTGATCGCGAAAGGAAACTTCACAGACCTGGCCCGCGACCGTCGCCAGCATGGCCGCGGCGAGGTTCTGACGACAGGCTGCTCGCAGACCGACGTAAGAGGTTGTAAGACGCGGGTTGATCTCGATGATCAGATCGTCTTGCCCGTCGGCGGCGGCGCCGAGAATCAAATCGACGCCGAAAAAACCAAGCGATTCGGGCAGCGTTGCGACCGCACGAGTTGCCAGCATCGTGGCGCGTTCGGCCAAAGCTGGCGTCAGCGGCAATGAGCCGCCAAGATAACGAAGGTCGTTGGTCAGGTGCTGCCGGCAGGCCGGAAGAGGCGTATGGCGGCCCGGGCCGCAGAGGAATGAAACGCTGGCAGGAATGGCTTCGTCACGCTGCGCGTGACGGCTTTCCTCACGCGGAGCGTGAGGGCTACTGTACGGTCGCAGGTGGAGCTCTTCAAGCCGGCCCGGACGTGGCTCCGGAGCAGGAAGGGGAACATCGCGGTGCTCGACGATCCACAAGCCCTGCGACCCCGCGCCGTCGAGCGGCTTCCAGACCGCCGGGTAGCGGAGCGATAGGGGCCATGGCTGGCCCAGGCTGAACCGCACACCATGAGGCACCGGCACACCAGATCGCGCGAGGTGTTCCGCGGTAGCCTGCTTATCGCTTGCCAGGTCGATACACGCTAGCGAACCACCGAGCAACCGCCCACCCCGTTCGATCACGCGCCGGCATCGTTCGGCCAAAGCGCCGCCGAGTTCGGGTGCGATCACGAGAGTCCAGTCGGCTTCGGCCGCGCAGCGGTCAAACGCCGCGTCACGGTCTTCCCTGCTTCCTACGTCCATCGAGCGGTAGCCGTTCGGCGCCCAATCACCAAATCGCGCGTCGCGCAAGCAGGTGACCTGGACCGTCTCGACGGCGGCGAAATCAGCCGATACGGACTCGCACATTGCTCGCCCCTCCGCCGCCAGCGACGCAACGTCGCTCGCGTGCCAACTGCCGTTGAACAACCCACCGCCTGTAACGTACTCGTAAATAAAGACGTGCATTGCAGGCGGACAGGGATAAGGGATTAGGGGGTAGGGAGTAGAGGCGTAGGGGCGCGCAAGCGGATGTTCTCGTTTAACGGCAAGGCCAACGGCCTGCGCGAAGTCGGCCTCGCGCAGGCCGTTGGCCTTGCGGTTAAACGAACCATGACCCTGAACCATCATCTCTCATCCCTCATCCCTCATCCTCCTGGCGGGCTCGCCAGCCGCAGGTGCTTCGATCACGGGACAAGCGAACTTGCCGATGGCATTCGCGAATGCGCCGCTCGACTTCTTCAAGGAGCTGCCGCTCGTCGTACGCCGCGGCGGTCTCGGGCGAGATGGGATCGCCAAATTGGATATGGATGGTGCAGAGGCCGGGCAAAAGCCGCCAGCGCGGCCAGGCTTCGTAAGCCCCTTCCATCGCGACCGGCAAAAGCGGCACGGCCGCGCGCTTGGCCAAGGTACAAAAGCCCGGCTTGAGCGGCGCCACTTCGCCGTCGAACGTGCGCATGCCTTCGGGAAAAATGAGCACTGGCTCGCCCCGTTTTAGTCGGCGCAGCGTCTCTTTCAGTCCAGCCAACGCCGACCCCTGTTGGTCGATCGGAATTGCGTCAAGCGACTGTATCAGCCAGCGAAACGGGGCGAAGCCAAATAAACCATCGCGGGCCAGAAAATTCAGGCGGCGGTCGCAGGCCAGTCCGATCAACACTGGATCGTAAAAGCTCTGATGGTTCGAAAGCACCAGCACTCCACCTTCGCGCGGCATAAACTCCCGTCCGCTGACGCGCACCTGCATGAAAAGCGTCGCCAGTAAGCGGCAAAACACGTGCAAAAAGTCATACCAAAGCCTTTTGGGCAAGGAGCGAGCTGGCGCACCCGCAGCTCGGCTGCCCTCGACGCAGGCCTGACGCACGCTTCCAAAATCACGCGAAGACTCGCTCATGCCATTCGTGCCCGCACCAGCGAT
Organism: Pirellulales bacterium; assembly: GCA_035694685.1. Lineage (GTDB taxonomy): Bacteria > Planctomycetota > Planctomycetia > Pirellulales > JAICIG01 > DASSFG01. The sequence continues at coordinate 7,974 of DASSFG010000393.1, read as the reverse complement.
TCCAGACGATTGACCACTTCATCAGGCGACAGGCCATCGGTATTGACTTCGATCGCATCGGCGGCGGGCTTCAACGGACCGACGTCGCGGTTGGCGTCGCGCCGATCGCGCTCGTTCTGGTCGGCGAGCACCTCGTCCAACGTCACCGTTTCGCCATGCTCTTGAAGGTCGAGCAGCCGGCGACGCGCTCTTTCCGACGGGCTGGCAGTCAGAAAAATCTTGCACTCGGCGGCCGGAAAGACGACCGTTCCCTGGTCGCGGCCTTCGGTCACCACGTTCTTTCCTGCGGCTATCTGACGTTGTAACTCAACGAGATGTTCGCGCACCGCCGGGTTGTTGGCCGCGTGATGCGTGACGGAAGTGACGGCCAGCGTGCGAATCTCGTGTGTCACGTCTTCCCGATCGAGCAGCACGCGGTCGCCGGGCAGCGAGATGTCGATCTCGCGCGCCAAGCGGGCCAACGCAGCGGCGTCGTCGAGATCGGTCTTGCGCCGCAAGGCGGAGAGGGCTACGGCGCGGTACATGGCGCCCGTGTCGAGAAAACGGAATCCCAACCGGTGGGCCAGTGTCCTGGCAGCGCTGCTTTTGCCCGCTCCGGCGGGCCCATCGATGGCGACAATCATGTACAGCAGAATCCCGGCGATCGGCAAACTCGATTGCTCCGAATATAACCGCAATGTGCCGCTACAGGGAGATGCCGGACAGCGCCCGGCGTCATTGCTGTGGAGTTCGGGTAGGACGTGCATCGAGACCAAGAAGCAGCCGCGCGGTGTTCCGCACGCGAACGCCCCAACGCCGGGCCGCTTCGGCCTGACGGCCGGCCTTGATGCAAATGCCGAAAGAGTGAAAATAGCGTTAGAAGGCGATGTCGGGACGGGGCTCGCTCAATCGTAAAGCGATGTTTTCACGGTCTCGTATGATCGGATTATTGCCTCGTGAAAGGACATTCAATGACCTATCAAGCCAACAGCCAACCGGAACCGACGCGAGAGGAAGTCGATCAGATGGAAGGCGCCGTGCTCTTGGAATTCGGCGCTGCCTGGTGTGGGCACTGCCAAACGCTGCAGCCCGAGTTAGCCGAAGCGCTAGCAAAACAGCCGGAAGTGCGACACGTCAAAATCGAAGACGGCAAAGGAAAGCCGCTCGGCCGTTCGTTCCGCGTCAAGCTGTGGCCCACGCTCGTTTTCATGTTGAATGGCCAGGTGCTCAAGCAGGTCTCGCGGCCCAGTTTTCAGGAGCTTGGGGAAGGCATGGAGCTGCTACGCAAACGCTGCCATCTGTAAGCGGTGACGGCAGTCAGGAGTAAATAATTCAAAAGACTTCCGGCACTCCGGAAGTGTGGCACACGCAACGTGAAAGAAAGCGGCTCCGCCGCAAGCCAAAGCGGCGATGAATCGCCGCACTGCAAATCGCGATCAAGCTTCGGGGCGGGTGGAAGGAGCGCCGAGTTCGAAATGCTGTGGCACGTCGCGCACGTTGCGCAACAGACCGCCGGCACGCGGATCGCCCCGGAGACGCTGCATGACGTCGTCGGGCAAATCCAACTCGCCGTTCTCCAATCCGAAACGCCAGCCGTACACTCGCTTCAACGACTCGTCGAGCGTGCGAATCGGCCCGCCGGCGTAGTAGTTCACGAACCGACCGCCGCCGGCGTAAATGATGTTGCTTCCCTCGGCGCAGGCCTCGTTACTCGAAGGATCGTCGGTGTTCTTGATCCAACCCCAATCGCCCGGCACCCAATGGTTCCACGCCACGTTAAAGTGGCGGTCGAGCAGACGGCCGGGACGCCGAATAACGCCTTGTTTGTCGGCTTTGGCTTCAATTTCTCTCAGCGGATGTACTGGGTCCAGCCGTTCCTCCAGGCGTGCCAACCGTGCCGCGTCGCGCGGCAACGTCGCAAAGTAATCGAAGATGCCGTGTGCCATCACGAACTGACAGGCGCTTTTGCAACCGAGTTCGTATGCAGGACGCCCTTCGAAGGCATCAGCGATGGCCCGGCGTGCGGAAACACCGGGCTGCAGCGTCCACTCACCGACTTGCAGCGCGTCCCACAGCGAGCTGTTGAAGCGAGGCACGAAGGGATCTGGAAAAATCCAATCGGCGCGCGATCCCCAGTAGGCAATGTTACGGCGAATGGCGACGTGCTCCTTCAACTGCTCGAGCGAGCAATGTGCGCCGGCAAACAGGAAGGCGCGGCCACGTTGTAGCATCGCCGCCACGATCTCGGCCTCGGAAGCCAACTCGCGCGTCTGCGAAACGTCGTCGCGGTCCTGAAAGGCAACCGTTTCGACCGGCATGGCCCACGGTAAACGCGCACGCAGCGTAAGCGTATCGGTATCTCCGGGCGGTGTGTTCAGTGTAAAGGCAACTTCCTCGTGACTGGCCGATTCGATTTCAGATACAAGTTGCGACGGACACTTCAGTGCCGCGAGCCATTCGCGCATGCGCAGCCTGACCTGGGCAATCTCGGCAGGCCGACCGCGAAATACGATGCCCGAGGCTGGGCGCGAAGCCGTCTTCGAGCCCGCCGGAATCTTGGGATTCGGCGGGAGTTTGGGGTCGGTGGCGGCGATTTGCCCGGCGACGCCCGGAAACGCCTGAATAGTGCCTTTTTTGGCTTCACTGGCGGCGCGGGGCATCGGCGCGGCGGCAAGCAGCGTGCGGAGGGTGCACCAGAACGGCGCCGGTTGGACCACTAGGACAATCGCCAGGACGAAAACCGAAGCGAGGGGGGCGGTTGAATACGGTCGTGTCTTCGGTCGGTTCGAGGTAGCCATCGCTCGACTCACCTTTTTAGCGGCTGCACCCTACGTTGGGTGCGGAAATTGCCAGCCACTATGCTAGCAGCCCCCACGGCGAATTGCACCTGCCCGACAATAAAAATCGTCCCCTGCGAGCGGCAGCCTGATGCACCTTTTCCCCGCTTACGTAGGCCACAAATCCGCTACGACCGGCCCGATAATGGGTGGCAGACTGAGCAAGTCAGAGTGCAAAATACGTAAAATACGACCGTCAAATCCCGTTCTGCTACGCTTTGGGGGGACGCGCTAAGCAAGTGAGCGATAAAATCAACCTCCATGCACTGCCTGGTTACCGGCGCCAACGGATTTCTCGGACAATACCTCGTTGAGCAGCTCGTGGCTCGTGGCGATCGCGTGCGGGCATATTGCCGCCGGCCGTCGCGCGAACTCGACGCCCTCGGCGCGGAGACCCTCTTGGGCGACGTCCGCGACGCGGCCCCGACGATGGCCGCCTGTGAAGGCATCGACGCCGTTTTCCATGTGGCCGCGGTGGCAGGCATTTGGGGGCCGTGGAAGCTGTTCTATGAAACGAATACGCTCGGCACAAGGCACGTCATTGAAGGCTGCTTGCGCCACAAAGTGCCCAGGTTGGTTTACACCAGCAGCCCGAGCGTCACCTTCGACGGAACGGAGCAGTGCGGCGTCGATGAATCGGCGCCGTATCCCCAGCGATGGCTGTGTCATTATCCGCACACCAAAGCTCTGGCCGAGCAGGAAGTGCTGAAGGCCAGCGGCCCAGACCTGTTGACCTGCGCGCTGCGGCCGCATCTGATCTGGGGGCCGCGCGACCGGCAACTCGTGCCGCGCGTGATCGAGCGTGCGCGTCAGGGACGTCTGATGCGCGTGGGCGATGGTACAAACCTGATCGACATGGTCTATGTCGAAAATGCGGCGCGGGCGCATTTGCAAGCGGCCGACAAGCTTTACGCTGGCTCACCGGTGGCGGGCAGCGCTTATTTCATCAGCCAGGGCGAGCCGGTGAACTGTTGGCGTTGGATCGACGAGCTGCTCGCCTTGGCCGCCGCGCCGCCGGTGAAGCGGGCGATTTCAACGACGGCGGCTTACTGCATCGGCGCTGCGATGGAAGCGACATACTATCTTGCCCGTAAAGAATCAGAGCCACGCATGACGCGTTTCTTAGCTCTGCAGCTTGGCAAATCGCACTACTTCAACATTGACCGCGCCCGCCGCGATCTCGGCTACGATCCCAGCATTTCAACCGCTGAGGGAATTCGCCGCCTCGCCGCCAGTTGGGGCCGAGGGCCTGCTAGATAGTGTCTGTCCAATTAATCCCGCGGTGGAAATCTGCCTTCAAACAGCAGGTTCTCTCGCAACAACACTCGTGCGGGGTCGTTGATGTTGAGCACTTGGACCGTAGCGATTCCTGTCTTGGTCTTGCCGACCAGAATGCTCTGCTCCCAACGAAAGTGCCGATGCCAATTCTGTCTCCGCGGGTTGAACAATGGATACAGCTGTCCGCCGAGGAGTCCAGCCAGGTTTGGGCCCTTCGACCAATTGCACTGGGAACATGACCAGCAAAGCGTGTCGGGGTCGTCCAGCCCGCCGTGCTGTTTTGCGATTACATGCTCGACATGGAACGGAATTAGATCGTCGTCATTCTCATGGAGACGGCAGTATTCGCAGCGGCAGCCTGCCCGTCGCCGAACGAAGGCCCGCAAATCAGCGTCAATCATTTGCCCGCGGAATTGGCGAGGAGTTGGCGCGCCTTCGACTTAAGAATTGCTACGACCGTGCTATATGACACGTAACTGCCGTATTCCGCGTGTTCCTCGGGCGTAAGGAGCCCTTGGCTGTGACGCACAGCCAAGTCGTCCACGCGCTCTTGCAACCTAGTATCGGCTTTGAGCGCAATCACTCGTCGGGCCGAATCGGGCGTCAAACAATCCGCCAGCGCGGCAATTAGTTCTTCGAGAGCAGGAGCTGAGCTTACAGTCTTCATGCTCAGATTATAACACAGCCGGCGGCGAAGAAGCGACTTCGTTCGGGGGCTGGCCGTCGAGGCTGATCGCGGCCTGGCGGGCGATTGCGACTTCATTCTGGCAGTCGGACCGGCGTTACCCCCCTTGCACGCGCCGGTGATGACACTGGTCGAGGCGAAGAAGAATGATATCGAAGTAGGTTTGGGGCAATGCATCGCGCAAATGGTTGCCGCACGAATCTTCAACCAGCGTTCCGGCCAGGGTGAGTCACCCGTCTACGGTTGCGTCACGACCGGGGAGACCTGGCAGTTCTTGCGATTGGAGGGACAGACCGCCTTGCTCAACCGCCAGCGTTATTACCTCGATAACGTGGGTAACGTGCTGGGAGCATTTCTGGCGATTTACAACGACGTGACCGCCACCCCGCGGAACGGCTGATTTGCGGCTTTCAAGCCGTTGAACTGCAATTGCACGGCGGCCGGCTTTCGCTATACTCCGCCGCCGCTACCGATACGCCCCCGTCTCACAAAACCCCATCGAGGCAGGAACGATGCTCTTTTGTTCCGAAAAATTCCTCGTCTTTTTCACGCTGGTCTTCGCCCTCTATTGGGCCACGCCCTGGCACCGCCTGCGGACCTGGCTGCTGCTGGGCGCCAGTTTCTATTTTTATGCAAGCTGGAACCAATGGCTGGCGCTGATCATTGGCGTCTCCACGACCATCGACTACTTCGTCGCCCGAGGCATGCAGTCCAGTGAAAGTCTTCGGATTCGCAAGCTGCTGTTGAGCGTCACGATCATCGGCAATCTCTCGTTGCTCTGCTATTTCAAATATGCCAACTTCTTCTTGCACTCGGTGGAAGAAGCTCTGCACGCCGTCGGTTCGACCGCCGCGCTGCCGGTGCTGCAAGTGATTCTGCCGATCGGCATCTCGTTTTACACCTTCGAGGCCATCAATTACGGCGTCGACGTTTATCGCCGCCGCGTGCCCGCGGAACGCAACCTGGCCCACTTCATGCTTTTCATCACGTTTTTTCCGCACTTGGTGGCCGGGCCGATCGTGCGGGCACGAGACTTCTTGCCGCAAATTCGCCAGCGCAAGCATTGGGACTGGGCCCGCCTGCAGTTGGGCGCCGAGTTCTTTTTGATGGGCATGTTCAAGAAAGTCGTGGCCGACCGCATGGCCATGTTCGCCGACCCGGTGTTTGCCAACCCCGAGCAATATCGCACCACGGCCGCCTGGCTCGCCGTGCTCGCTTACGCCTTGCAGATTTATTGCGACTTCTCAGGCTACACCGACATGGCCCTTGGCTCGGCCCACATGCTCGGCTTTAAGCTGGCCAAGAATTTCAACATGCCCTACGCCTCGGCGAACATCTCCGAGTTCTGGCGCCGCTGGCATATCTCGCTGTCGAGCTGGCTGCGCGACTACTTGTTCATTCCCTTGGGCGGCAGCCGCGGCACAAGCTGGCAGACCAACCGCAATCTGCTGATCACCATGACGCTCGGCGGTCTCTGGCACGGCGCGAGTTGGACGTTCGTGATCTGGGGCGTGATGCACGGCGTGGTGCTGATCGGCCATCGTTACTTCCGGGCATTCTGCGAGGCCCGTCCGCGGCTCGACGCGGTGCTGCTCACTCCACCCGGCACGGCACTGCGAATTGCCCTCACCTTCTTCACGGTTTCGATCGCCTGGATTTTCTTTCGGGCCACGACCTTCACCACGGCCACCGTCATGCTCGGCCGGATGTTTACCGCTCAGCAAGGTCTCGGGCCGCCCATGGCCAAGGAAAGCCTGTGGGTGCTGACCGCCGTCATAGTGGCCGCCCACGTATTTGCTCTCAGCGGCGTGTGGAAGAAATGGTCGTTGCGTATGCCCGCCCCTATCTTGGGCATGAGCTACGCGGTGCTGTTGACCCTCACGCTGGTGCTTGCCCCCGACGCGGGCAAGGCCTTCATTTACTTCCAGTTCTGACATGACGCACGCCGCACGTTTCGCACGCCGTGGCCGGCGGATTCTGTTCGTGGCGCTGTCGGGCTTCGTCTGTTTGCAGCTCGGCATGTCGGTGCTGATGGACGATTGGCTGCCCTCGCTGCACGACCCCGAGTACGGCGCCAAGCTCCGGTTGCTCGAAGAACGATTGGCCGAACGGCCCGACCGCGCGTTGACGCTCGTACTAGGCAGTTCGCGCTGCGGGCTGGGGCTCAACCCCGAATCGTTTCCACAGCGTAACGTGGCCGATGGCCGCGAGCAACTTGTCTTCAATTTCGGTATCACGGGATGTGGGCCGATTCAGGAGCTGCAGCTCTTCCAGCGGCTGCTGCGACACGGCGTGAAGCCCCAGCGGCTGTTGATCGAGATCCACCCCTTGTTGTTCCATCAGGAGAACGGCATCGGCGAGGAGTGTTGGATTGAGCCGCGGCGGATGGACTGGCGCGACGTAGCATTGGTGAAGAATTACGTCTACGACCCGCGCAGCTTCGTCTGGCGATGGATCCGCAGCCGGCTGGCGCCGTGGTATTCCAACCGCTTTTTGATTTTGAATCATTTTGCTCGGACGTGGCTCGACCAGCGGCAGCAATTTCAGCCGTGGAGCGGTCTGACCGACTACGGTTGGCTGCCGTTCGGGGCCAAGTCGGTAACTCCCGAAGAATATCGGCGCGGGGCCGACAACGCCAAGCGCGAGTATTCGGCCATGCTCGACTCCTTTCGCGTCACCGAATCGGCCGATCGGGCCTTGCGCACGCTGCTGGGCCATTGCCGCGAACAAGGGATTGAAGTCGCGTTGTTCGTCATGCCCGAGGGAAGCGAGTTCCGCTCGCACTATACCCCTGAAGCCCGCGGGCGGATCAACGACTATCTCGTCGAAGTCAGCCGGCAGTGCAACCTGCCGGTTTACGACGCCACCCAATGGTGCGACGACCATGAGTTCTGGGACAGTCACCACCTTCTCCGGCACGGCGCCGAGCGCTTCTCCGAGCGCTTCGGCCGCCAGGCTTTCGCCGACTTTTTAGCGCGTTCTTCGGCGAATCGCCTGCGCTAAATAGCCCTGCGCGATCAGCGGGCGCCGGCGTTTACGTCGGCCAAGGCGACATGCGCGTCGCACGCTCCCTGTCGCCAGGCATTGAGAGGCACCGCCAAAGGCGCAGCGCGCTGCGCCTTTGTCACCATTGCTGTTTCGCTCCGCGGATGAGGCACACGCCGCCTGTCGCCGGGCTTTGAGAGGCACCGTCAA
>DASSFG010000392.1:0-5196 GCA_035694685.1 Pirellulales bacterium | reverse complement strand
AAATGGGTTCTGTAGGGAACGCACTCCGTGGCGTTCCGTGAACCACCAATTGACGATCCACCAGTGCGCGACGGAACGCCACGGAGTGCGTTCCCTACAGACGCCAACCCGAACATCTAGCTTTGACAAAGCACTAGCCGTTGGAGTGCGGCGATTTATCGCCGCTTTTGTCGGTCGCGGAGCGACCTTTCTTTCAGCGTCCCGGTTCCTGGTAGCCGACTCACGTGCCAAAAAAAGCGGCTCCGCCGCAAGCCAAAGCGGCGATAAATCGCCGCACTCCAAAGAGTTGCACCACCTCGCTCGTGTCGCGTTGGTAAGTTCCCGCTAATATTAGCTACATGCGGCGGCTAGGTGTGCTTTTGGTCTTGGTATGGGCGGCGCCGGCGTCGTTGCTGGGCTTGCTGTTGGCCACGGCGGCGATGGCAACCGGCGGGCGTGTAAGACGCCGCGGTCGCGTGCTCGAAATCTACGGCGGTTGGGCCGGCCGATTTCTCGAAGCTTGTCCCGGCGGCCCGATGGCTATGACGCTGGGCCATACCGTCATTGGCCGCACCACCGCGGCGCTCGACCTGACGCGGCGACATGAGTTCGTACACGTGCGGCAATATGAGCGCTGGGGACCGCTCTTCATTCCCGCTTACCTCGTTTGCTCGCTCTGGCAATGGCTCGCCGGCCGCGACCCCTATCGCGACAACCCCTTCGAGGTCGAAGCCTTTCGCGAAGCGCCGTAAAGGAAAGGCAGAAGGCGGAAGGCAAAGGGCAAGAGGCAGAAACGGTAACGCGAGTTTTTGCGCCCCTTGGGGAAGATCCGCGCTGAGTTAAGCATTTGAATCAGTGCCCCCGGTTTGGCCGGTAGCTCGCCGCCGGCGGTATTTGGTCGACTTTGCCGTTGTCGCGCAGCCAACGCTCCTGAAAGATCCGCCGCGAGGTCGTCAGCACGTCGCCTACAAACTTGACGTTCGCGGCGGAGCCGACGAAACTCCCGATGCCGGGCACCGCCTCCAGCGATGCCAACCGAATGATGCGCTTGACAATCGCCTCCTGAGCCAAGGAGTCGACGGCCTGCGACAGCCACCAGTGGCGGGCGTCGTGCAATTGCCCGATCAGCTCCAGTCGCCGAGGCGGCGAGGTCGTTGTCGAAAGCGTCAGCACGGCCATTAGGTATGCTTGTTCCTCGGGACGATCGAGCGCATAGCCGTAGCACAATCCCGTGCGGTGAACGGCCCGCATCGAAAGCACAACAAGCGTGCTGATGTCGGCGACGGCAAAAAGCCAGCCTGCGCTCCCGGTTACGGCTCCGCCGAGGGCGGCCGCGGCGCGAATTCGCTTGCCGACACGTCGCGCCACCGAATCGCTAAGCTTGAGCGACTGGTACCGCAGTTCATCGAGCGTCTCGACGCCGGCCATGCGGACAACGCCGGCCGGGCCGGAGAGCCAGGTGCTCGTGGTGAAAGCGGTCGCAAGCGCCCGATGCACGGCCTGCTTGGGCACCATACCCATGGCGAACGCTGAAAGTGGGCGTGTCAGCCGGCCGAGCGCGTTGAGCCGTTCGTTTCGTTTGCGGCCTTTCCACAAGGCCACCTCGCGGACGACCCTGGCTTCATAATCGGTCAACGGAACCATAACCGGGATAGCGTTTTTCCAAATCCAAGATGAACCGATTAATGACCCGCATGCCGCTGCGATGCGACTTCGGAAATCGCTTGGCGTACCAATGCTCGACGCGCTCGAAGGCCCTTGGCCAGAGAGCCACGCCGCCCGCGAGCAAGAACGGGCTGCCCACCGGTCCGGGTAGAAGGATGCCGGCAATGCCAACAATCACCAGCAAGGTGCCGACTTCCGGCGGCAAGTGCTTGAGTCGGTATTCGAATTCGATGACGTCGGAAGGCAGGTCGCCGGTTGCCTGCGTGCCAGGATTTGATTGGTCCAATGTCGGTTCCATCGTCGATTCCTCTGAGGTTGGAAGGACGGATTTACTGGGCGTTGCCGTGGAGGAGCCAGTTAAACGGCGCCGCGGCCGCCCGGTGACTCCCGGATAGCGCCGTTCGAGGTCGTTTTGGAAGCGCTCCACCGGGAAGCTGAGTCCGTTGTAGAGGCGGGGAAAGCGGCGGGCCAGCGGCTCGCCCCAGCGATCGAGCAGGCGCGGCCAGACAAAGAACGTGCCGACTGCCACCAGCACGCCGCCCATCGGCACGGGACCGGGTATCACCATCCCCGCGGCGCCCAAGGCCCACATCGAGAACCCCACGTCTCTCGGCAAGAGTTCCAGCCGCTCGCGCAGCCGCCGCTTGCTCGATGCGAGCGGCAATGCGGACGCCAGGGGTTCGCCGGATAACTCGACCGTTTGCCTGCTCATGGTTCGCAATGCCCCCAGGGTACGCCCCAGCCACAATTTTCCGCAGTGGCAAGGGATTACCCGGTAATTGCCAAGCGCGACTTGCTTTGCAGTTGTTGCTGTTGTTCATTCGGAACGCCGGGCAGACGCTGGATGTAGTAGATGCTTCCGCCAGCAATGGCGAACACCAATGCCACTACCGCCAGCGGCGGCGTGGCAAGCAGCAAAGTGGCCGCACATAATGCCACTGTGAAGCCGATGGCCTTCAGCTTGGCGCCCTGCCGCATGCCACCCCACTTCTCCCAGTCGCGCAGGATGTCGCCGAACAGCCGCGACTCGAGCAGCATGCGGTGCAAGGTGGGCGAAGAACGCACGAAGTAATAGCTGGTCAGCAGTACGAACGGCACGGTGGGCACGCCCGGCACCACCATACCTACGCAGGCCAGCACGAAACTGCCGCAACCGAGCGCGGTGTACCAGATCCGCCGCAAGCCGTACACTCTGATCGGTTGCTGTGGCTCCGTTTCGCCGTCCGACATTCGCCGCAGGGCGGCTTCGGCCGCTGCGGCGATGTGCTCGGGCGTAGCCAGATCGGCGGTGTAGCGGACTTCCACTTGGCGCGACCAACGATGCGCCCGGCACGACTGGATCTCGGGATCATCCGCCAGGCTCGCGCAAATCGCTCCGACTCGGCGTCGATCGCCGCGCAGGCCACGGTGCCGCAGCTTGAGCACGCCCGGCTGTTCACTGGCCATCTGCCAGATCGAGGCGTGGCCATCGCCGGCAAATCCGGTCAAGGATGTCCAGCCATGACGACGCCGGCCGAGCAACCGCTCTAGCCGCCTTGGTCTCGACGACGCGGCGGCCCGCACGGCGTTGGCAAAGCGCTCGGCCATTTCTGCCCGGCAAAGACGGCCGGGGGCAAATTCCAAGCGGCACAGGTTGTCGTCGAGCGTCACCCGCACTGAGGAAACGTCATGGTCATTCAATAGGTGCTCGGTGAGGCGTTCGCAGAACTCCTGATTACCCGCCCGGAAGACGCGCTCGTCTTGAATGAGGGCCAACCCGCTTTCGTGATTGATTGAGATGCAGTCGTTCATGCGTGGCTCTCCTGGTACTGTCCGCCGCCGGAATGGCTCTCCAGCGGGTGGTTTTCGATAAAAATGTGTTTTACGTCGGGATGGCTGCGGCGAATGTTGTGTTCCAGGCGTTCGATGGCCTGCTGGACTTCGTCGCCGGATAAACCGGGGCGGAACTCCAAGTTCAGGTTCAGCAATACCTCGCTCGGACTGAGTTGCATGGTCAGCGGGTGCGGCGCCTTTTCCACCGCGGGATCGGAGATAGCGATTGTGCGTATATCGCGCACCACCTCGCTGCCAGCACTCTCTCCTAGGAGCAACTTCCGGGCCTCATTCGACAGTACGACAGCCGCAGCGGCCAAGGTGAACCCAATCAATAGCGCCGCGATGCCGTCGGGCACTGAGGTGCCCATCCATTGGCTGACGAGCACGCCAACGAAGGCCAACAGCAAGCCAATGATGTCCGCTATGTCGAGCAGGAAGGGGCTGAAATTCCGGGGATCCTTGCTGGTCCGGACGGCCTGCCAGATGGACTGATCCGGATGTTTCTGGCGTATTTGCCGATAACCGACGCTCGTGGAGTACAAACTGAACGCGCCGGAAATCGCCAGCACCGAATAATTCCAGACGGCGCTTTCCGGCGGCTGGGGGTGCATCAGGCGGCGGATCCCTTCCAACACCGACATGCCTCCGCCCAGTGAGAACAGCAAAATTCCCATCACGTTGGTCCAGTAATAAAGCTCGCGGCCATAGCCGAACGGGTGCAAGGCATCGGGCGGCCGCCGGCTGCGATACATGCCGAACAGCGTCAGGGCCGTGATGCCCGTATCGACTACCGAGTGAAACCCTTCGGTGAGCATGCTGGCGCTGCCGGTGAAACCAGCGGCGACGAACTTAGTCGCGGCGATGGCCGTATCGGCGGCGATCGCCGCATAGGTGGACTTGGCAGATTCAGCCATGCGTCAGGCGTTGCAAGTTTGAGTTTCGGAATCCGGTGGGAGGTTCTGCATGCATTTCGGGAAGCGGGTTTCCAGGTCGTCCAAGTAGCGGGCCATCTGTCGAACGCCTTTTCGGTGGACCTCGGGACACCGCCGCTGGAACCAGTCCTCGAGTTTGCCGAAGGTGCCTGGCCATAGCACCAGCCCCCCAGCCAGCACGGCCGGCGCCCCGACCAGGCCAGGCAGCATCATGCCGGCCACGCCAACGGAAATCAGCAGCGCGCCGACCTCTTTGGGCAAGTGCTCAATGCGGTCGACCGTTTGCTGTTCGGCAGACGCAGGCTCCACGGCGACTGTCTCCGCCTTTGGCGGCGGTTCCAAGCGGCGCAAGCGACGGTTGATGCGGTGGAAGGTGGCCAAGGTGCCAACGTTCGTCAAGGCAACCGCAGCCAAGCTGGTAAAGCCGAAAAAGAACGCGCCGGCCACGCAGAACAGGTTCGGTATGAGTGCATAGCGGTGAGCGACGCCGACCTCGCAATGACGTGCATGCGCCACGTTCCAGAGCGCGACGACCTTCGACAGCCGCGGCTGCAACAGAACCAGAGGCGCGGTCGCACTCTGCCAGGTGTCGTCATTGGCCAAAGCGATCGCGACGTGCGCTTGCCGCTGCAACTCGTCGTCGATCGGGCCGTCGCCAACGAGGGCCACTTTGCGCCCTTCTTCACGGCATTCGCGCAAGAACGCTGCCTTCTGTTCGAGCGTCGTGGCCGCAATTTGTGCGTCGATGCCCAGTCCAGCGACCCAGCCGATTTCACTCGGCCGCCCGCGATCGAAAAACAGCCCT
>DASSFG010000391.1:0-6629 GCA_035694685.1 Pirellulales bacterium | reverse complement strand
GGATTGGCGGTCGCCCTTGGCGACCGCTTCTCCGCCACGGAGTGTCGGAGCTGCTTTGAGCGTATCCCAATGCGCCGACAGCCTGCGGTGGTCGGCGATCCGCGCAGCAAGGTCGTCCTTCTCGTCCGCCCAGCAGATCGTGCGGAAGTGCGTCAGTTGATGCAGCGCAAGGACCGATTGTACGCGCGCGGCACGTCCCAAGCCGTCGGCGTCGATCGTGGCGATCGTCGCCGACGCGCTGGAAGAATCGACGCTGGGTGGCCTGGATGATGACATGTCCGTGTATCACTGGCGCTCGCTCGGCGAAAGCGGCCCGCTCGCCCGCAATCTCCGCGCTGAAGGAAATCGCCGGGCCAACGTGGCCCGACAAAAGCTCAGGCGGCAGCCTGACGACGGTTATGCCGCGCTTCGCGAGCTGCAAGCCAGCGAAAGCTCTGAACAGCGGCTATGCTAATCGCAGGTCACGAGCGAAACAAGAAGATTCCGCGTATCTTGAAATGACCCCTGTCTGAAGACGCGAAAAGCAGTCAGTCGCTTACTACACGTTCAGGCGTTTTCCACGACAGGCTGCGCGAGATAACGGAGGTCGCCGTCACGGCGCGTGAAGTTGATGCGGTCGAGATACTCGCAGAGCGGCACGGCGTACTTGCGGGTCGTGCCCAGCAGCTCACGAATCTGGCTCACAGTGCGGCCCTCACCGGAGGCCATCTGGGCGACGAGCGTTTCGCGGAGGCGCCGCTCGTTGTCGGCGTGCAGGAGGAAGCCTCCGCCGATGTCGACGAGCTGTCCTTCGGCAACGGCCAACGCCACAAGTTGCTCGACGGACTGCTGGTTCTTCGTCGTGCGAGCACGTATCTCCTCGACGGTCGGCGGTTCGTAGCTCGCCGCGCGGTACGTCTCCACAATGTCGGCCAGCAGCTTTTGCTCGTTCTTCGACAACTGCGGACCACGACCGGGCAGGGCCACGCCGCGATCCGTCTCGTTCAAGCGGCCGGCACGCGACATCGCTTTCAGGATGGCGGTCACGATTGGCTCGGGGCCGAGATATTCGAGCCGATGGACCAGCCGCGAGCGGTCGAGCATCATGCGCAGCGGAAACTCGGCGTGCTCGTGCTCGAGAATTCCCTCGATGCGCTGGAAACCTCCCTCGAGCCATCGCCGCTCGACCCGCAGTACCCGGCTGGGCGACAGCGCGAGCTCAATCAGACTGCCCTGCTCAACGAGCCGCTCGACTGCTTTGTCGGGACGATCGACTCCCGCCGCGCGGACGAGATCGGAGGGCTGCCAATCCGCCAAGCCAATGAATGATAGTGCGGCCGCCGCCCGTTCGATCGGGTCTTCGGCCGACAAGCCTGCCAGCCGGGCAAGCACTCCGGAATCGTTGCGCGGCAGCCGCTTGGCGTTGGGATCGAGCACGCGTCCACCGCCGATGGTCATCACTGGCGATTCGCTGCGCACGACGAACGGCTGGCCCCAGGTGCAAACCGCCGGCTCGCTCAAGAAGAGTTGCGCCGGTGCCGGTTCGCCTGGTTCCAGGCGCTCTCGATCGACAAGCACCAGCGAGGCCATCAGCTCGGCCGTGCCCAAATGCAATCGCACGCGAGTGCGGTTCTTGACCGGTTTGGCGATCGTGTCTGCAAGCACGATCTCGGCCGTCAAAATGCGGCTGGGCGCCAGATAGCCGGGCGTGGCCAGTTCCTGTCCGCGTCGGACTTCGTCGTGATGGATGCCAGCCAGGTTAATGGCCGCTCGCTGTCCGCGGTGGACTTCCTCGCTCGGCCGGTCGTGACTTTGCAGCCCGCGCACACGCACCTCGACGCCGCCGGGCTCAATCACCAGGGCGTCGCCCACGCGCGCGCATCCGCTGGCCACGCTCCCCGTAACCACGGTGCCGTGGCCCGCGATGGTAAACGTGCGGTCGATTGCCAGGCGAAACGGCGCGTGCAGCCGCTCCATGCGGGCCGATTTCGCCGCCCGCTCCGCCGCGCGGGTCAACGCCTGCTTCAGCTCATCCAGACCCAGGCCAGTTGCGACGCTCGTCCGCACGAGCTCAGCGCCGCTCAAAAAGGTGTCAGACACCAATTCGCGCACCTCCGCCTCAACCAGATCGATCCAATCCGGCTCGGGCAAGTCGCACTTGGTCAAGGCGACCACGCCCTCTTCCAACTTGAGCAGCCGCAGGATTTCCAGATGCTCGCGAGTTTGCGGCTTGACGGAATCGTCGGCCGCCACGACGAGCAAGGCCAGGTCGATACCGGTCGCGCCGGCCAGCATGTTACGGACGAACCGCTCGTGGCCCGGCACGTCGACGATGCCCAGGCGAAAGTCGCCGAGCCGCAGTTCGGCAAAGCCCAAATCGATCGTGATGCCCCGCAGCTTCTCCTCGGGCAAGCGATCGGTATCGACGCCGGTCAGCGCTTTGACTAGCGACGTCTTTCCATGGTCGATATGTCCGGCAGTGCCGAGAATCAGATCGGTGGGCATGAAGGCATTCTAGCCTGTCCCGAGTGGGAGTAAGTAGGTACTCCGATGCCCTTTCTCGCAGTTGGGTGGCCGATTCGATCAGCCATCTCTTCGCTCGGCAAGTAAGATACAGAGGGCTCGATCACTCTAGGCGCCAAATCTAAGGGAACTGGGAATATGAAACGAAGATTCGGAATTGCAAATGATAAAATTCAAATCAAGATAATTCATGAACGGCTGGCATAGCCGCGAATCGTACAGGGGCGCTTCGTCCGTGACAACAGCAACGAAAGCAAACGTCGTGAAGCTCAAACGGCTTGTTTCCACCTTTCACCAAGTCGCTGCGCCTTACTGCGTGCGTAATGGCAAGAAGTTCCGACTGAAGAACATCGACCCCGCCGACACGGCGGGTTACACGTCGGAAGATAAACCGGTCTCTAAGGAAGCGCTGGCGCAAGGCGTAGCGGCGCTCAGCGAACTGCAGGAATTGCTGCATGCGCAGGACCGCTGGGCGGTGGTGCTCATCTTTCAGGCCATGGACGCGGCCGGCAAAGACGGCGCGATCAAGCACGTCATGTCGGGCGTCAATCCGCAAGGTTGCCAGGGGGTTTCGTTCAAGGCCCCCTCGGTCGAGGAGCTCGGCCACGATTATCTGTGGCGTTGCGTCAAGCTGTTGCCCGAGCGCGGTCACATCGCTGTGTTTAACCGGTCGTATTACGAAGAAGTGCTGACGGTGCGCGTCCACCCGGAGTTTCTTGACAGACAACGGCTGCCGCCGCAATTCGTCACGAAGGACATCTGGCAGCAGCGGTTTGAAGACATCTGCCACTTCGAGCGCTACTTAAGCCGCAACGGCGTGCTGGTTTTGAAATTCTTCCTGCACGTCTCCAAGAAGGAGCAGAAAAAGCGGTTCTTGGAGCGGATCGACAACAGCGAAAAGAACTGGAAGTTTTCGTCCTCGGACTTCGCAGAACGGAAATTCTGGGACGACTATATGCAAGCCTACGAGGAAATGATCCAAGAGACCGCGACCAGGCACGCTCCTTGGTACGTTGTGCCGGCTGACAACAAATGGTTTACCCGCATCGTCGTCGCAGCCGCCATCATCGACGGCCTCGCATCGCTCGATCTTGAATTCCCGAAAGTCGACAGCAAGAAGCGTGCAGAGTTGCAAGCGATTCGTGAAGAGCTGGTCAAGAACTAACTAGGAGACAGTGGCCACGACACGCCGCTGATTCTCGTCGGCAAAATGTGGACCGGCCTGGTCGACTGGGGCAAGTCTCATCTACTTTCGACTCAACCTCCCTTAGCCAATCCCGATGATTTTTGCCTCGTTAGAGCGAATGATTGACGGCTAAAGACCGCCCGCGTCCGACGGCTTGTTATCGACACGTCTCCATTGCGGTTAGAATGCGCGTTTGCTCGCATCTCGCCCCGGTAGGTTACGTGGTTCATGCCCGACTGGACATTCCAAACGGTCTTTCGCCCCGCGATGATTGGGCTCGGCGTTCAGCGGGGCCGCCAAGCGGCGCTGGCCGGCATGGGGTTCTTGTCGCGGCTGCCGCTGGGCACGCGCGTGATTCAACTGATGGGGCACATGAAGCCGGACGTTCGTCTGACGATCGAGCGGAACGGACTCACCTTTCCGGCCCAAGTCGGCCTGGGCTGCCACCTCGACCCGCGCATGCTGGCCACACGTGCTTTTGCCGAGTTTGGCTTCGGGTTTTTGGAAATCGGTCCTGTCCAAATGCATCCCGCGGCCAGTGCGGGTGCGGTCCATCTCGATGCCGCCGGCGAATCATTTCGACTGGAGGCCCCCCAAGCGGCCGTCACGCCGACCGACGCTCGTGAGCGTCTTGAGCGCGCGGGTCCATTTGCTTTGCCGGTGGTTGCACGGCTCGAGCCGTCGTCGTCTGAGGAGGCGCGCCAGATGGTTGCTATGCTCGATCCTTGTGTCGCCGGCTACGTGACACCGATTCGTTGCCTCGACGACCTGCTCGGCGCGCTTGGCGACGGCGACCAAACTGGTCGCAAGCGGCCCGCGTTGTTCGCGGCGGTCGATGCCGAAGCCTGGCGCGATGAAACGGAACGGGACCGCTGCACTCGGGCAATTCGCGACGGGCAACGGACCGGCATCGTCGTGGTCGCGGCAGCGGGGAATGATGCCACGCAACAAATCGGCAAAGCGGGTTTCGCCGAAGCCCTGGAAACCGTGCGAAGCATTCGCGCGGCGTTGGGCGCGGCGCCGTTCGTCGTTGGCGGGGTCGGCATCCATTCGCCGGCCGACGCGCTCGATTATCTGGAAGCAGGAGCGGATCTGCTGCAAGTCGATTCGGGCATGTTCTTCGCCGGTCCCGGTTTGCCCAAGCGAATTAACGAAGCCCTGCTCTATCGACGGCAAGAAACCGAGGGCCGGGCTGCCTCGCCACCGTCGCGGCCAGGTAGCGAATCGTGGTTTTGGGCCCTGCTGATGGGGCTGAGCATGTTGCTCGGCGGAATCATGGCCATGTTGATCGCGACCACGCGCGTGGTCATGCCCTACGACGAAGCGATGGGCGGTCTCACCCGGCGTCAGCTTGCTCAAGTGAACGATCGGCTACTGTCCTTTATGACGCACGACCGCGTGTCGTTGGCGGGCACGATGTTGGCCGTAGGCATCTTGTACACGGCGCTGGCCTGCCGCGGGCTGCGGCGAGGATTGCATTGGGCATATTTGTCGGTGGTGGTGTCGGCGTTGGCGGGGTTCGCGAGTTTTTTTACGTTCCTGGGCTTTGGCTATTTCGATCCGTTTCACGCCTTTGTGACGGCGGTGCTCTTTCAGTTCCTGGTCTTGACGATCCATGCTCGTCTTCCGGCGCGGCACGGCATCGACCCGCCCGACCTGCACAACGATTGGCGTTGGCGGGCGAACCAATGGGGGCAGCTTCTGTTCGTCGTTCATGGCGCGGTGTTGATCACGGCGGGCCTGGTGATTTCGATCGTCGGTATGACCAGCGTGTTCGTGCCTGAAGACTTGGAGTTCATGCAAACGTGCGCGGCCGATCTCGTCGGCGCGCATCCGGGCCTGGTGCCGCTGGTGGCCCACGACCGCGCGACGTTCGGCGGCATGCTGATCTCTTGCGGAGTGGCGACGTTGTTGCCCGCCCTGTGGGGTTTTGGGCGTGGTCAGGCATGGCTTTGGTGGGCGTTGATGCTGGCCGGCAACATTGCCTATTGTTCGGCGATTTTGGTGCATTGGTTCGTCGGCTATCACAGCCTCAAACACCTGTTGCCGGCCTACGGCGGCTTGGCCTGGCTCTGGGCCGGCGGGATGGCCAGCTATTGGTTTATGGCCGCTCGCGATGACGGTTTGGAACGCGAGTGGCGAGAAAGGTTGTCGCGAGGAAGTCAGTAGGCACGATGCCGGTGGCGTGATTGATCTGAGCGTCTACCATCCACCAGTCGCATTGCTTATGATGGTCCGGCATCCTTCACTCGGAGACCCGCACCGTGCAGCGAATTGCCCGTGACCAAGCCAAAAAATATGCCTTCGACTGGCGCGACGAGCCCTTGTTGCGAGTCGAGCCGGGCGAGACGTTTGAGATCGAGACTTACGACGCCAGCACCGGTTACTTCAAATCGGCCGACGACAAGGCCATCCCCGCGCGGCGGCCGGGCTTCGATCGCTCGCCACCCTTGGCCAATCCGATTGGCGGGCCGGTGTGGGTCGCCGGGGCCGAGCGTGGCGACGTGCTCGCGGCGACGATCGAAAGCATCACCGTCGACGATTACTCATGGATCGCCATCGGACCGCGACGCGGCCCGCTCGGTGAGTCGACCCGCTGGCCCGAGCTCTCCGGCGACTACACGACGAAGGTTTTTAAGCACACGCCCGGACCGAGCGGCACGACCCGCGACGGCACGCTGCACTTCAGCGAACGCGTGTCATGGCCGATTACGCCGTTCGTCGGCACGCTGGGCGTTGCTCCCGACCGCGAGGTGACGACCAGCATTGACGGGCAAGGCGAGTGGGGCGGCAATCTCGACATTCGCGACGTCGCCGCCGGCAATCGCGTGTTGCTGACGGTGTATCACGAGGGAGCAAAGTTCTATCTGGGCGACGTACATGCCAGCCAGGGCGACACCGAGTTCACCGGCACCGCTGCCGAAACGAAAGCCACCGTGCG
>DASSFG010000390.1:0-5479 GCA_035694685.1 Pirellulales bacterium | reverse complement strand
AGATTCCTTTGAATGCCCGAAGTGCGGCGCCAGTTACACTCGTGAGCGACGACGGATTGGCAAGGCGGTGGTCTGCCAATGCGGCAATAAGTTCCTTGTGCCTCCGCCCCCCTCAGAGCCGCAACCGCGAGAAGCTCCGCGGCCGACATCGACGAGAACAACTCGAAAGCTGGGCCTGGTGACGCGGCGGCCAGAACCGGAGCCGGACGATGATTCGTCAGCCGAAGTGCTACCGCTCGCCGACGTGGTGCAGCCCGCGATGCCACTGCCGGCCGGACGCTGGGCTGAACCGATGGCGCCAGGGCAAGACGAACCGCTACCGGAGGCAGAGGTCATTGAGGGCGGCAACCCCTATAGCGATCCTCTATCTCAAACCAACGATCTATCTTCGGCCGGCGGCGATTACGGCGGCCCATTCACGAGCGACACGTATCGCCCTCCACTGACGACACCACCACCGCCTGCGGCACGCAAACCAACGACAAAGAAAAAGCGAAGGCTGGGTGCCAGCGACGGCGGTTCGATCAGTTTCAGCAACGGAGTTGCCTACGTCGTACTTTTTTTAATCCTGCCCGCCTCGGCAATTCTTACCCTGCTCTACGCGATCGGAGCGCGACGCGCCGGCGTTCCCGCCCAACAAGCTGCGCCGCCGGTCCGCTCACGCTCGGTCCCGCCGGAAGCTGCGCCTTTCACGGCCCAGCCGATCAAACTCGTTCGGGTGACCAAACGAGCCGCGAGCGATGAATTCACGCTCGAATATCAATTGGCCGGCACTGTGAATCAAACGAGTCACTATTTTTGGGTCGTGAACTGCCCACAGGGCAGGATTGAGTTTCCGCTTCCGGGCACGACCTGGCAGTTAAGCGGTACGCTGTCGGGCAAGCCGGCCGCGGCGGGCAACCTAGCGGCCCCGTTCACGTCGTTCGTCGAAGAGCAGACCGGCGGCACGCGCACGCGTGTTTCGAATGAGGTGGCGGTGACGGTGATTGACATCTAAGCCGGCAACTTCTTGTCGCGCAGTAGTCGTCCCTCTAATATGGGGGAATCAGGAGCCAAGTATGCTGCCCACGGAAACAACCAACCTGCCGCCCGATCAGCGGCAACGGGTTCACGCCGATTTCCTTGCCAATGAACAAGCCTATTTGCAAATGCGCGATGGCTTGCTGCCGCGCTATGGCGGCCAATGGGTAGCCGTCCACGAAGGAAAAGTGATCGCCGCAGGTGGTAATTTGCTGACCGTTTCCGAAGCAGCAGCGGCAAGCCCTGGCCATCCCTACATTGCTTTCGTCGGGGCTGAAGAAAAAGTCGTCTTTAAGGTGCGCAGGGTGGCCTTTTCGTACGATCAGACTTATCAACCGTTTCCGCTTCCGCGTGTGACTGCTACCTATTGGAACCATGCTGAAACGCACTCACAGGCTTGCACGGATGTAATTCCTGACACCGGTGCCGACTTGTCAGTGCTTCCGGACGGGGATTGCAGAGCGATTGACCTTTTCAATTCGCCATATTTCACCGGCATCTCGAGCGGAGTGGTAGGGGCGAGCATTTCAACCCTGATTTACCGCGGCAAAGTCGAAGTGGACGGACGCCGCTTTGCCGCTTTGATTCAACCGGTGGCTGGCGGCCAAGAGCGGATCATCGGCCGCGACGTATTGAATCAGCAGCGTCTTCTTTTCGACGGCCCGGCGGGACAGGTGCTCGTCGACCCCTGAGATTCTCAATTCAGCGACGCATCGGGCGGGACGTGCTTGATGTTCAACGCAGTCAAAAACGCCTGCGAGACGACGGAACGGGTGAGCTGCTGCCAGAGATCATCGACGGCGCCGAAAATCTGTTCGACAGTGGCCGGGACGGTGAGCCAGGAGCCTTCGCGCAGCTCGCGTTCGAGCTGCCCGCCGCCCCAGCCGGCGTAGCCCACGAAGAACCGCACCGGCCCGTCGTTGTTCTCCACCAGTTTTTCCAGCATTTCGCGGCCGGTGCTGACATAGACCCCTTCCAGCACCGTCATTTCGGAAAGCTCTTCGTCGGCGTGCAGGGCCATCAGCGGGCCCTCGACAGGGCCACCCATGTGCAAAGGCGCGTCGCAGCGGCACGGTTGCTCGCTCACTTGCTCCCAGATTTGCTTCACGCTGGCGGTCATGCGGCGGTTGACGATCACGCCCGCCGCCCCCTCGTCGTTATGCCGAAAAATGAGCACCACCGTCCGGAAAAAATTCGGATCGACCAGCTCGCTCGAAGCAATCAGAAAATGGGCGGTTAACGACTTCATCGTTCGCTCGATGGGCTAAACCGGCATTATAGCTGATTTACGACACAGTTGCCGACAGGCTTGTCCCACCCTACATTCCTGCCAACTGCAATCTTGTCGAGACAAAGCGCTAGGGAATTCTCTCCCCGCGAATCAGATCGTCGGTCGTCTGGCGCGCGCGGATCAGATGCGGCACTCCGTCGCGCACCAGGACTTCGGCCGCCAGCGGCTTCGAGTTGTAATTCGAGCTCATGGCATAGCCGTAGGCGCCGGCATTCTCGATGACCAGCAGTTCGCCCACCTCGGCGGCCGGCAAACTGCGTGTGGACACGAACCCGCCCTCGCTCTGGGTAAAAATATCGCCCGATTCGCAGAGCGGCCCGCCTACGACCACGTCGCCGAGCGGCCGTCGCTCGACTGCCATTGCCGACCGACCATCGACTTTGCCAGGCACGATCGCCATCGGATGATAGGCGCCGTAGAGAATGGGCCGCGCCAGGTTGTTGAAGCCGGCGTCGACCAGATAAAACGTGTTGCCGCCCATCTGTTTGATGGCCCTGATCTCGGTAATCAAAAACCCGCTTTCGGCCACCAGGTAACGGCCCGGTTCAATCTCCAAGTGCAGCCGATGTCCGAAGGCGTCTTCCAGCCGCTTGCGCGAGGCGTCCCAGAGACGATAGTAAACGTCGAGATCGACGTAGCTGTCGCCGCTCTTGTACGGCACCGGCAGCCCGCCGCCGGCGCTGATCGACTTGAGCGACCGGCCCACTTCACGGGCCAACCGCTCCATGGCGCCGCAAACCTGCGAAAGGTGATCGAGATCGGTCCCCGAGCCGATGTGCAGGTGCAGGCCGACGATGCCCAGGCCATGATGATCGGCCCGCCTGAGGGCATCATTCAACTGTTCGTGCCAGATGCCATGTTTCGATTGCTCCCCGCCGGTGTTGGTCTTCTGGCTGTGCCCGTGGCCGAAGCCGGGATTGATGCGCAGCGTAATCTCGCGGCCTGGCGCCTGCACACCGAGCTGGTCGATCATGTCGGGCGAGCCGCAATTGACGTGGATGCCCTCGCGCACCACGACCTCGAGTGACTCGCGATCGAAGATGTCGGCGGTGTAAATAACCGGCGGAGGATCGCCGGAGACGGCATAGCCTGCCGCCACCGCACGGGCGATTTCGCCGGCGCTGACGGCATCGACGAGCACGCCTTGCCGCCGCACGAGATTGAGAATGGCGATGTTCGAACACGCCTTTTGCGCATAGCGAATCGAATCGAAAGCCTTAAGATCGGCGACACGCTTCAGAATCTTGCCGGCATCATACACATAGGCCGGCGTGCCGAACTGCCGTGCCAGCTCGACGATGGGATAACCGGCGATCTCGCTGCGGACGGTGGGAAACTCGGTGGGGGGCGTAGGCATCGCTGTTTCAGACGGTGGGTTTTTGTTGAGAATTCCAACGTAACAAGGCAGCCGGTTGGCATCAACCGAACGCCAGCCTTTGGAGTGCGGCGATTTATCGCCGCTTTTGTCGGTCGCGGAGCGACCTTTCTTTCATCGTGCCGGTATGGTCGGCGGCCGACGCATCAAAAGAAAGCGGCTACGCCGCAAGTCAAAGCGGCGATAAATCGCCGCACTCCAAAGTCTTGCGACCCCCTTCGGCCTGTGAACACAAAACCGACGGCTTGGTATTTTCGGGCCAATCTGCTTAATTCGTGGCATGACACAAAACACACGCGCAACGATCGTCTTGGGCACCAACAACCGCAAGAAAGGCTTGGAACTTGCCGAATTGGTGACGCCTCTCGGGCTGCAAGTACGAACATTGGCCGACTTCGACGGCGTTCAGGAAGTTGCGGAAACGGGCGAAACCTTTGCCGCCAATGCTGCGCTCAAGGCGACGCAGTACGCGCGGCAGTTGGATCATTGGGTGCTGGCCGACGATAGCGGGCTCTGCGTCGATGCGCTCGACGGGCGGCCGGGCGTACACTCGGCGCGCTACGCCGGTCCCACGGCGGGCGACGAAGACAACAACGACCGCTTGCTCAACGAGCTCGCCGGCGCGCCGCTCGACAAGCGCACTGCTCACTATGTTTGCCATGTCACTCTGGCCGACCCAACCGGTGCCATCCGCGCCGAGGCCGAAGATTCTTGCCACGGCCGCATACTTTTTGAGCGACACGGTGCCGGAGGGTTTGGTTACGACCCACTCTTCGAGATCGTCGAGTATCATCGTTCCTTTGGCGAATTGTCGCCCGAAGTCAAAGCCTGCCTCAGCCATCGCGCCCGAGCCTTGAGAAAAATCTTGCCCGAGATCCGGCGGCTGCTTGCATAACGAGCTTCGTGGTCAGCCACCCATCGTTTAACCGCAGGGCCAACGGCCCGCGTGCTGCCATTTTGCGACCGTCTTAAGCTGGCGGCAGAGGAGGCCCTCAGCGTCTCTTGACGTCGTTTCAAACATGATGACCCCACGCGGGCCGTTGGCCCTGCGGTTAAACGACGCTGCCGTTACAATGAACTGCTCGCTGCTTCCGCCTTGTCTGTAAGGACGCGCCATGCTCACTGTCTTGGGACCGCCGGTTCGTACTTGCGGGGCAAATCGACGGCAATTTATGCAGTTCGGCGGGGCGGGATTGTTGGGTTTGAACTTGCCGGCGCTACTTGCCGCCGAAGAGCAAACGACCGCTTCGGGACGTCCGCTGCCGACGAAGCGGGCCAAGAGCGTGATCTTCCTGTTTCTTTTCGGCGGCCCGAGCCAGCTCGAAACATTCGACATGAAGCCCGAGGCGCCCGACGCCATTCGCGGGCCCTTCAAGCCGATTGATTGCCGCACGCCGGGACTGCTGGTCTGCGAACACCTGCCAAACATCGCCGCCGTCAGCGATCGCATCTGCGTGCTGCGAACACTGACGCACCCCTATAACGACCACAGCTCGGCCGGGCACTACATTCAGACAGGTCATCCCTGGCACGTGCCCATCGGCGGCGGTTTCAACGCCACGGAGAAAGACTGGCCCGCCATCGGCTCCATCGTTGAATACGTCGATCAACACTCCGGCGGGCCGCAACGGCCCATACCCAGCTACGTCTATCTGCCCAACCGGCTCGGACATTTGCAAACCTAGAGCGTGCGGCTCGATCGGCCAGGGCAATACGCAGGTTGGCTAGGCCGCGGCTATGATGCCTTGGCCACCGACATCCGCAAGCGCGACGACAACGACAATCCCTTCTTT
>DASSFG010000389.1:0-4478 GCA_035694685.1 Pirellulales bacterium | reverse complement strand
ACGAGGGCTTGGTTTCGCCCGGCTTGGTTTCCGGCTTGGCGGCATCGTCTTGCGGCTTGGAGGGGTGGCCGGAGACAATGTCGCGGCCGTGCTGGTACAACTCGAGCTGACCGCGCTCCGCATGGTCGAGGACCACTTCATAGCCGTCGTCGGGCTTTACACCCCATTCGTCGGTCTCCTTGGCGTTTTCGTCGCGATGGATGTTGTGGCCGTTCGGCCGCAGGTAGCTGGCGGTGGTCAGCTTCAGAATGCTCTTGCCGCCCTCCATTTCAATCACGTTCTGCACGCTGCCTTTGCCCCAGGTGCGCTCGCCGATAACGATTGCCCGGTGATGGTCTTGCAGCGAGGCCGCTACAATTTCGCTGGCGCTGGCGCTGTGATGATTGACGAGCACGGCCATGGGAAAGCCTTCGTAGGTATCGAGCTTGTGAGCGCTCCAGCTTCGCTTGGGGCTGTTGCGCCCCGAGGTGCTCACGATCTCGCCTTCGGTCAGAAACATGTCGGCCACTTCGATCGCTGCCGTGAGCAGCCCGCCGGGATTAAACCGCAGATCGAGAATCAGGCCGCGCAACTCTTGGCGCTTCAACTGGTCGAGGGCCTTTTTGAGCTCGCGAGGCGTGTCGCGGCCGAATGATACGATGCGGATGTAGCCCAGCTTTCGATCGCGATCGAGCAGGAAGTCCCAATCGTCGTGATCGTCGCGGCGATCGCCGCGCACGCTTTCCATCTGAATCACTTCGCGCGTGACGGCCAGTTTCTGCGGGCCACTGGCGCCGGGGTGGAGCACGGCAATGTTGACGGTCGTGCCCGCCTCGCCCTTCAGCCGCCGCACGGCGTCGTCAATGTTAATGCCGTCGGTTGGCTGACCTTCAATTTCCGTAATCACGTCGCCCGCCCGCAGCCCTACCTTATATGCAGGACTGCCGACAATCGGGCTGACGACGGTCAGCCGCCCGCGACGAACGTCAACCTGAATGCCTATGCCGGTAAACTGGTTTTCCACCGCGACCTTGAATCGCGTCAGATCGTTCGGTCCGATGTAATTCGAATAGGGATCGAGCTTGCTTAGCACGCCGCGGATGGCGGCTTCCATCAGATCTCGGCGGCTGACGTCTTTCACGTAGTTCCGCTCGACCTGATCCATCGTATCGGCCAGCACCTTGAACAGCTCGTAGTACTCCGCGTCGGCCTCCGACTCTTTACTGGCCGTATCCGTAGCGGCTGCTTGCGGGGTAGAAGCGGCAGGCGGAGCGTCTTCGCCGACGAGCGGCGCGGAGACGAACTGCGGGGTGACGGCAAAAAGAAGAATCAGCGACCAGCGAACGACGACCGACGGGCGAAAAGCCATGCACACGCCTCCGAGCAAGGATCGCGGCGCGAGTAACTCGCGAAGACCGCGGGACGACAACTTATCCAGTATAGGAGGGGTCGCCGCCGGCGGCAAGAACAGCCCCCCGTGCGACCCCGTTCACGGGGCTTGGGTGTCGATGGTGGTGTCGAGCGAGGCGCTCGCGGCGCCGAAGCCGGTTTGCGGCGTGTGCCGCATGCTGGACTGGCTGGGCCAGGCGCGACTGCGGCCCGAGGAGGTGACGGTCTGTTCGAAAAGCTGGCCGAGACGGTTCTACGCTGCTTGCGCGCCGCGGCGCGAGCTGCGGGCCACGAGCTCGGACCAAAGAGTCGGAATCGTCTGCGCGTGGTGGCCGCAAAAGTAGTGACTTCGGCCGCCGTCGGCCACGGTGCGCACGAGAATCGTCTTCCAGGGGCGATAATAGTATTGCGGATGGGCTTTGGGCGGCGTTGCCTCACGGTAGTCGAAAGGTAAATCGACCAGGTCGAACACGGCCGTCGTGAAACGGCAGATTTCCCGGCCATGCTGCCGCGCGACGTTGCGGGCCATCGAAAGGGCCTTGAGGTAGACTTCGGGGCCGGCCACGGCCGAACCTACGTTGAGGAAAACTCCACCTTCAAGATCCTGGATCGCTCGAGCAAAGATCAGGAAGTCGGTGTAAGTCGTGGCGCCGAGTGCGGCGCCGTCGCAGTTGGCGTGAGCATGAATAATGTCGCTGCCGATCGCCACGTGGACCGTCATCGGCACACCCGAACGCCAGCCGGCCGCGGCCACGCTCAAATTCCGGTAAGCGAATCGCTCCGTCTCGATCACCCGCCCGACCGCTTCGCCCATCCCTTCGCCGCGCCGGGCGGCTTCCGCAAGGATGTCGTTCAGCCGGCTGGTTTGTTGCCACAGACCGAACTGGCCCTGCTGGATCCATTTCGGCACGTTCTCGCTGGTGCCGCCCCCGAGGGCCAACTCAAAGTCGTGGATCAGCACGGACCCATTCGAAGCCAGGTGCGTGATCAGGCCGCGCTCCATGAGGTCGATCAAATAGCGCGACAGCCCGAGCTTGATCGGATGTCCGCCGATGAACAGGATCACCGGGCGTGCGTGCCGCCGCGCTTGGAGCATTTGCTCGACAAGCTGCTCCAACTCCGGGTGCTGATAGCGATCGAAAGGCGAATCGAGCTGCCGACAGTCTTCAGCGCACAAGTCATGTCCGCGAATGGCCAGGTCGGCGAGGGAGATCTGGCTGCGGTCGAAGAGTGGGTAGCGACTCATGTCAATCTCCGGCGGCAAAACGGCTATCTTTATCCGACCGCGTGGCCCTCACCAATGCCAATCCGATAGAATAAAAGGTCGTGCTCAACATCCTCATCACGAACCAGCAAGATCGTCTGCCCATCGACTCTGCGCGCTTGCGCGCGGCAATCGAAACCGTCTTCACCGGCGAGGGCATCACCGGGGGCGAAGTCAGCCTCGCGGTCCTCGACGACCCGACCATTCACGATCTCAACCGCCGTTGGTTGGACCACGACGAACCGACCGACGTGCTAAGCTTCGTGCTGGAAGAAAGCGATGGTTACCGCGAGGGCGAGATTATCGTCAGTGCCGACACCGCTCTTGCCCGAGCTGCCGAATTTGCCTGGCCGGCCGAGACTGAGTTGTTACTCTACGTCGTCCACGGCACGTTACACCTCGTGGGATATGATGACAAAGAGCCCGGGGATCGTGAGCAGATGCGAGAGCGGGAGCGGTTTTATTTGGAGCGGCTGGGCATTAAACAGGGTTCAGGGTTCAGGGTTCAGGGTTCAGAAGACGCGCAAGCGGAACCAGCGTAAGGAGGAGAAGTCGGCGGCTCCCATTTTGCGTTTCGCATTTTCATTTGCATTTTGCATTGATTTAGGTCGAGGAAGGGCGGCAACAGCATCATCAGTTCGGTTTCGCTTGGTATGGCGGAGCGTGGAGGGCGCGAAATCCGAGTTCCTAAATGCAAAATGCAAAACGCAAAATGTAAAATGTAAAATGTAAACTCGTGAATCACGCCGCTCGGCATGGTGCAATTTCGCGGAAAAACCGCTACTCCCTACTCCCTAATCCCTGAACCCTCATGACCACGGAAAAAGCCCTGGCCCTGGTACTGCGGGTGGTCGAGTTCAGCGAGACAAGCAGCGTGGTCACGCTGTTTACGCGCGAGTTCGGCAAGGTGCGCGGTCTGGCCAAGGGAGCGAGACGGCTTAAAGGGCCCTTCGAGTCTGCCCTTGACCTGCTGGCACGGTGTCGGATAGTCTTCCTCCGCAAATCGTCCGATGCCCTCGATCTGTTGACCGAAGCCAAGTTAGAAAAGCGGTTTCGGCCGACGGCCCGCGACCTGTCCTATCTTTACGCGGGTTACTACGTCGCCGAGTTGCTCAATGAACTGACCGACGACGCCGATCCTCATCCCGAGCTGTTCGACCTGGCCGTCGAAACCCTGGCGGAACTGGAGCGCGGAGATGCGGCCTTGGCGCCCTTGGTGTTGCGCTTTGAGCTGGCCGCTCTTCGTTGGCTGGGCCATTTGCCGTCGCTCGACGCCTGCGTCGAGTGCGGCCAGCTCGTCGAACCAGCCGGACGGATTGCTTTTGGCCTGAATTCCGGCGGTGTGCTTTGCGCGCGTTGCCGGCCGGGCATTAAGCACGTCGTTTCAATTCATGCTGGAACCCTCAAGCTGCTCCAACGTTTCGCCGATGTACGCTCCGACTCTTGGCATCGGACGGAGCTCGATCGGCGGTCGTCAGGCGAGTTGCGCGGAGTCCTAAACCACTACCTTGCCCATTTGCTCGGCCATAAGCCACGGATGCACAGCTATTTGGGTACGTTGGCGTAAGCTATGAACCAGGGACGGTTCCGACCAATCCGACTGGCTATTGCCACGGCATGCCTGGCCGCGCTCGCCGGCTGTGCGTCGGGTCCGGGCGGCGGCTGGGGTTGGTTCGGACGAAAGTCGAATTCATCGCCGCCGGACTCCGCAACCGCAGCGGGCCAACCTTCGCAGCCAAACGGTCCGGCCGGTCCCGCCAACACCAATCAACGGCCGGCCGGCAATCCGCCGCCTGGCCAGCCCGCACCGCCTGGCCAGCCCGTAGTGCAAGCCAATTACGAACAG
>DASSFG010000388.1:0-2107 GCA_035694685.1 Pirellulales bacterium | reverse complement strand
AAGGCCCGCAGCATTTCGGCACTTACCGACGTGCTCAAAGTCGTTGTGTGGCCGTCGGCAAACACCGCCATGGCCACGCCGGGATGTTCGCTGTGGATGTCGGCAGGTGAACCGTTGATCTGAAAAGTCATCTGGGCGATATCGAGGTCGCGCGGCTCCATCCAGTGAATGCCGGCCTGGCTGGCTTCGGCTACCGCGATCGTGTTTGAGGTGCCGTCTCGGATCATGCCGAACGACGAAGGCGTATCGCCGTCGAACAAGGTTCCTTGCCCGGTGATCGCGGCATAGCTGGTCAAGGTGCTCGGCGGACTGGCGCCCGAATCGGACGGGCAGCGATACGTCGACGGCATGAGATCTGCCAACTGGCTGTTGTTGGGGCCGTCCCACGGTTCATCGAAGTTATAGCGATCGTACAGCGCCTTTTGCTCCATGTACGGCAAGATCAGCACGCGCCAACTGTGCATGGGCCGGCCGTTCTCATCGGCCACGTAGGCCGGCGGGAGCGCGTTGTTGATGTCGGCATAGTTCTGCAATGCCAAGCCGATCTGCTTTAAATTGTTATTGCACACGTTGCGACGTGCGGCTTCACGGGCGGCTTGCACTGCCGGCAAGAGCAGCGCGATCAGAATCGGCACCACCAAGAACAGCCCCACTGCCAAACACCCAAGGCCAATTAACAGCGCCGGCGCCGTGCCGCTGCCGCGAGGAGGTGGAGGAGGCATCGGGGCAAACGGCTGCGTCGGCGTGCCGGGAATGGTCACCGGCGCGCCGCACGTGCGGCAGGGGCCAGTCTGACCCGCGAAACGGTCATCGACGTTCGTCTGCGAGCCACAGTGCGGACAGCTAAACTCAATTGACATGAAAATACCTGTGAATTCTTGCGGGGCCTATTTAACCAGAACTGTAATGGATGACACCACCCGCCGCAATGTACGGAAGGGAAAAGTGGAAAGGGCAAAGTGAAAAGAGGAAAGGGCAAAGTGAAAAGAGGAAAGGGCAAAGAGCAAAGGGCAAAGGGCAAAGGGCAAAAGAGGAGCGGTGCGTCAGTCACTTTCCACTTTCCACTTTCCACTTTTCACTTTCACTTTCCACTCCTCACCCGATCGCTTCACACTTTTCTGTGTGCCTGTTAGCATTTCGATATGCAGCTTGAAAACTTGCGCGTGCTGGCGGAACAATTGTTGGGCGGCGACTTGTCGGTCGAGGAATTCACCGAGCGTCTCTCACGCCGGGCGATTGCCGACGTCGGCGTGGCCCAGCTCGACCTCGACCGCGGCCGGCGGTGCGGCTTTCCCGAAGTCGTCTTCGGACAGGGAAAATCGGTCGCCGCCCTCAGCAAGATCTTTGAGAGCCTGCTGGCCAATGGCATCGGCGTGTTAGCCACGCGCATTAACGCCGAGCAGGCCCGCGAGCTGCTGGCCCGCTTCGATCGCGCCATCTACAACCAGGTGGGCCGCACGTTTCGCATCCCGCTCGATGGGCCGGACGAACCAGCGCCAGACCACGGCTTCATTGGCATCATAACTGCCGGCACGAGCGATTTGCCGGTCGCGGAAGAAGCCCGCGAAACGGCCGAATGGATGGGCGTGCGGGTGGCAATGGTGCAGGACGTGGGCGTTGCGGGTCCCCATCGCTTGCCGGCCCGTTTGCCCGAGCTGGCGGGAGTCGACGCCATCGTGGTGATCGCCGGCATGGAAGGGGCCTTACCGAGCGTAGTCGGCGGCTACGTCGATTGTCCGGTGATTGCGGTCCCTACCAGCGTCGGCTACGGGGCGAACTTGGGCGGGCTGGCGGCCTTGTTGAGCATGCTCAATAGCTGCGCGGCCAACGTGGCCGTCGTCAACGTCGATGCCGGCTTCAAAGGCGCTTACGTCGCCAGCCTGATTGCCACCAAAGCAGCCGTCAGTCGTCGCGGAATAAATCCGACATAAGCCCTCGCCTTGTCTTTGGCCCTGAAGTCGATTATTTTTCGCAGGTTTCCGCCCGCGCGGATTACTGCATCGCGTCAACAAGACAGCTTCAGGACACCCGTCAGCAAAAGGTAGTGTCCTAAAAGTGAGTTGCCGACGACATGTAGGGTCGGACGAGCGAAGCGAGTCCCACCTGT
>DASSFG010000387.1:0-14332 GCA_035694685.1 Pirellulales bacterium | reverse complement strand
TTGCTTGAACTTCGCCAACCCCTCTTCGCCTGCATACGACTCGTTAAAGCCGAAGAAGGCGAAGACCACGTCGGTCTTCGTCTTGGTGAGCCATTCGTCGGGACTTCCAAAACCTTCCGACCGTTGGCGGATGGTCAGTTCATCGGCCGAGAATGACAGATTGCGGAACGTTAGCTGGTGTTCGGGGAACGTTGACTGGATAAGCGTTTCGAGCCAGCCGTCGTGCTGCATCCGCTCGCCCAGCGTATTGCCGATGATCGAGATATGGTCGCCCTTGTTCAATTTCAATGGCGCGGTGTTCGCCGCTAATGAAGCGTCTTCGGCCTGAAGCGCAAAATCTGCCGGCCGCAACGCTTTTTCCTTCCAGTATTCGTTGTTCTTGAAACCAAAGAACGACGGCTCGAACTTGCCGACGATCTCCACATCGTTCTTCTCGGGAATTCTCTCGCCCAGACCGGTGAGATAGTACGCCGCGTTGACCACCAACCGCCGCAATCCTTCGCTGGTGAAGTCGATCGAGGCGCCCATCGTGGTGCAGAACGCCTCGCCTTTCTTACCCGACGGAGCCGTGTACGCCTTGAGCCAGGCGAGCGGCATCATCGGATTGTTCTTTTCACCCTCGACGGGCGGATCGCCCGGCTTCATCCCTGCCACGACCTGGCCATAGAGCAGAACCTTGTCGTCGGGCGTCAGGTTCTTGATGCCATAGACGTCGGTCTGGCCGAACACGTCGCTCACGCCGCGCAGCACGGGGTTGTCTTTCTGCTGCTGGTTGACGATCCCGCGCGTTGCCTCATGACCGTGGTTGCCGTGATGGCTAATCCAGGTGTCGCCCAGAATCTGTCGGCCGAAGCCGCCTGGCCAGTTACCGCTGGAAAATCCCCATTCAACATACGGGCTGTCTTTGTGCTTCGAATAGTTGAAGGCGTGCGTGGCAGTGCGCAGGCCAATGACCGGCTTGCCGGCATTGATGAAGTCGACGACGTGCTTCATCTGCTCGTCGGGCAACTCGCGGAAGCGCGTGGCGATGATCATCAGATCGGCATCGTCGAGTTGCTCCAGGCCGGGGATGTTGTTCTGGTTGTTCGAGTCGATGATGCCCGTATCGGGATCAATTGCGAAATGGACGGTGCAATCAAACCCGTGCCGCTGGCTCAGTATCTTGGCCAGCATGGGCAACGCTTCTTCCGAGCGGTATTCCTCGTCGCCCGAGACGAGCACGATTTTTTTGCCTTTTGCCGGGCCCTCTTTGCCCGCAAAGGTCAACCATTGCTCGGCGGCCGAGGCCGGCAGAGCGGCAGCCATTAAAAGGATGACGGCGAGGAACGAACGAGGGGCGTGTTTTATCATTGGTCTCACGGCGATTTGTAAGGAACCCGTATCGTAAAATACGAGCGCCAGCTCTGCAAACGGGGTCCGATCACGATTGACTTCACCGCGTCTACGCGGCTGGGCGCCGATTGGCTCAAATGCCCACTAACTGGAGGCATTGGTCGGGGTGTCCCGGCGTTGCTTGTGCCAAGCCACGGCCCTAGAATCAAGAGCAGACCGCAGCAAGGAGACAAACGATGTCAACAAACCTGATCCACAATCGCGGACGCGGGCCGGAGATTATCGGCACTCGGACGACCATTTACCAATTGCTGCCGTATTTTCTTGACTCCCAGGTTACCGAGGCGTACCTTGCCAAGCTTTACGATTTGACAGCCGAGCAGGTGGCCGCGGCCCGCGCCTACATCTTGAACAATGCCGATTCTGTGCTTTCCAACCATAGCAAAATCGAGTCTCGCATCGCTGCCGGAAATTCCCCAGAGGTCATTGAAACAGCAAGGCGCACGCACGAGCGATTTTTACAATTCAAAGACTCGCTCGTTAAACGGACGGGTGAGCAAACATCTGCCAAAACGAGGGACGCAGCAGGCCCCGACCGCCCCAGCGGTGTATCGTTTCCCGATTTCCAGGACTGGCTGAACTCACAAACATCGTCGGAGCGCTCGTGAAGTGCGCGGATTGCTGGCGGACAAGAATGTCGAACGACACATGCTGCATTTGCGGGACTTGCTTCAAGCGATGGGGCTTTCCGAGATCCTCACCGAGGTGGGAGTTGAATTCTTCACGTTCACCGACGCTGATTTGCCCTTCGACATCGACGACCTAGCACTTTGGCAGCGGTGCCAACAAGAGGGTTTCGTCCTGTTTACTGATAATCGCAACGAGGAAAGCATCGACTCGCTGCAATCCACATTGGTGGGATTGTGGAAGTCTGGCGACCTACCGATCATCACACTT
This sequence comes from Pirellulales bacterium, assembly GCA_035694685.1. Lineage (GTDB taxonomy): Bacteria > Planctomycetota > Planctomycetia > Pirellulales > JAICIG01 > DASSFG01. Next base: position 12,043 of record DASSFG010000387.1, on the reverse strand, counting down.
GCTCGGAAGTCGAAGTTCGAGCAGGACGCTGCATACCGGGAGAGAGTCGCGGCCGACGTTGCTGAAATAGTATTCGGGATCGCGGAAGGTCAATACCGCGATCGTGACCGCATCTACGTGCCGCTGTAAGGTTCCCTTGTTCCGTTTCGCCGCCTGCGTTCAGCCGCGGTCGCCCGAGATCTTGAAGGAGAGAGTCGAAATGATCCTGGAAAGCCGATTCAGACCGCAGGTCTCCCGCACGTCGAAGTTGCTCATTGCGCTGGTCGCCGTGCTCATCTTGCCCGCGTTCTTTCGATTTGCCAATCGCGACGCGGCGGCCGAGGACGAAAAAGAGAAGCCCGCGCCCGCCTCCAAGGCTGAGAGCCCAAGCCAGTCGGAGTTCCCCCATTCCGTGAAATTCGAGCAGGGAGCAACGAAGTTCCTGGACGGAGACAAGATCACGATTGTCGAAGTCCGCGGCACCGCCGAAACCTTCAAACCTGGCGAGATTTATTGGATCAAAGGAACGTACACGCTGTCCTCGCACGATCGGGCTACTTTAGCCGCCTACACGACGGCCAAGAATGCGGCCGATGGAAGGAGCAAGTCGTTTACGGCCCAAACGACCACGGTCAAAAAAGGGAGCGGCGACTTTACGCTCTTTCTGCCCATGGCCTGCGAAGGCTGGCCGCACGTCAGCTTTTATCCGGCTGACGGCGGTGAAGGTTTTGGCGGGAACTACTTTGGCACGGGTGACTCGGTCTTGAAACGTTGGTGGGGCTCCAAAGAATCCGATGACCCCACAAAGGACGATAAGTCCGCCACCAAGGTCCAGACATCTCCAGGCCAATGGCGCGCCTTCGGGCGAGTGACGGACGCAACAGGGCAACCGCTGGCGGGAGTTGAGATCCGGGCTCTTTGCGGAGGGCCGACGCCGGGCCTCGCCGGCGCCGCCATGAGCGGGGAAGATGGCCGATATGAGCTGGATTTCAACCCTTTAGTGGGCCCGACACGAAATAACCGGCCCTCGGTGCAATCGACGCTGATTTGGCCGCGTAAGCCCGGCTACTTCGAGGAGAACCTGAACCGGCAGGGAAACTGCCTGGCGGGCAGTGCGCCGCCGGACGAAGCCCAATTAAAAACGTGGCATGTTGCTGAAGACCATGTGTTCTTGCCTAACCAGCCACTGGAGATCAACTTCGTCATGCGTCCGGCTGCGAAAGCTGCCGGCCGGTTGGTCGATGAGCAGGGCCAACCGCTGGTCGGCTATTCGGTCTCGTTAGACGGACCCGATCTCTACCCGGCGACGAGCGTCGCCAGCGATGCTCGCACCGATGAGGAGGGCCGATTCGTTCTGGAGAACATCCCGACGACGTTTCGTTATCAGTTCACCGTCCGGAAAGCCAAACCGAAGCCGCCCTGGAACGATTCGTGGGCGAGCGCGGCCTTGCGGTTCGACCGGACCGAAACAGAAGACCTGCGAGCGTGGCTCGGCGACCGCGAAATTCGCGTCGATGAACTGGTACTGCGAGTGGTGGGCGAAGGCGTTCACGGCAAGACCGCGACACGGCTCGCCGGCAATGCGGGCAAGCTCGATCTCACTGTCGATCATTCGGACGACGTGCTGGAAAAAAGCGATGGACGTTTAGCCGTCAAGTCGGCCGTGCTGACGCTAACAAATGCGATCCATCCCGACATCAGCCGGTCGCTCGTCAACGAGTCGGTGCCCACGGCGCCCGCCGTTGCGTTCCCAACTCGACTGGCCCGCAGTCAGGCCAACGAGTCAGGCGAGCTTGTGATTTCGTTCGAGAACCCGCCCGGTTTCGACCTGGTGCGCGGCAAGCACCAGGTGATCTTCCAGGTGTTCGTAGGCGCATCGCAACGGCCTATCCGAGAAAAAATCTTCCGACAGCTCGACATCGAGGAGGGCCGCTATGAAGTGCCGGTCAAGATTTCGCCCGAGTTGATCGACGACAGCCGCGTGTCGATCACGTTCGTAACCATCCAGCCCGACCACGACGCGTGGGTAAAGGCATTTTTCCATGAAGGCAAAGGGACGAGCTACCGCGGCCTCTGGACCAGCGACGGCGACATCTTGCCGGCAGTCCCCTTCGCATTGGCCCGGTAATTCATGAGATCTGAAACTCGTTACTGAAATCGGCGACGGTAACAATGCGCGTCGGGATGACCTCCGTCACCTGGAGGAGGTCGTTGTCGCCGGTGATGAGGTAATCTGCGCGTGCCGACAGGGCCGCGGCCAAAAAGGGTGCATCTTGGGATCGCGTGGAAAGTCCGGCACATTAGGCGGGCTGCCGACATTTACCGCCCGCAGTGCGAGCAGTTCACCCCAACGCTCAATGGTCTGCTGGTCCAGGCCGAACCTTGGCCGGCGCAGTACATCGACGTATTCAGCGATGATTTCAGGCGTGACGAGCCATCGGAAGTCGTCCCGCGTGGCGACGTAGAGCACGACTCGCTCTGGCAGCTTGTCGCGGATTGCGGCTGAGAGGAGGACATTCGTATCGATCAGAACGTTCATTGACCGGCCCGGTGGCGGTCGATCTCTTCGCGGATCCCATCATCGGTGATGTTCTGCAAGCCTGGTCGGCGGCGCAGCTCGGCGCAGACTCGTTGCCAGGCATCCGCGAAGTCTTTCGCCGCCGCCCGTTTTGGGCTGATGATTATCTCGACCTCTGTCCCCTTCGCGAAAGGTACGCCAAGCACTCTGACCTGACCCTGTTCTTCCACCGTCGCGGACGTCTCGTACGTTTTCATTGGCAACTGCCTCATGTTTCATCGATTACATCATACCTATTGTCGCGGTAAACGGCGACGCGGGCAACTAGCGTTGGCCGGTCGTAATGCGCTAATCACCGACTGGCCTCACTCCGCCTTCGCCATTTCCACTTGCGTGTCGCTCGTCAAATAGGCGAACAAATCGGCGATGTCGGCGGGGGAAAGCGGTTGCAAGAGGCCGTCGGGCATGAGGGAGAGCTTGGAGGGCATGCGCTCTTCAATGTCGCCGCGCGGGACGACCTCTTTGGCCTGCGCGGTCTGCACGGTGACAGACGATTCGTTCTGGTTGACCACGACGCCGTTGAGGGTGCGTCCGTCGGCGAGCGCCAGCACCGACATCACGTAGTCTTTGCTCACCACCGCGCTGGGGTCGATGACGTTGGAGAGCAGGTAATCGAGGTTCTTGCGGTTGCCCCCGGTGAGATCGGGACCGATTTCCGCGCCGCTGCCAAACAGGCGATGACAGGTGGCGCACGATTTGACAAACAGCGCGCGTCCGTGCCGTTTGTCGGCCTTAGCCAGCCGCGGGCCCGATAGCTCCTGCTTGAGCTTGTCGATCAACTGCTGCTTGTCCTGGGGAGAATCGCGCAGCTCGCCCCAGACCTCGGCCAGCTTCGCCGTGAGCCGCTCGTCGCCAAAGCTGCGAATCTGGCGTGCCTGCACGGCGCTCAGCTCGGTGCGGGCGATTTTGCCCGTGGCCATTTGTGCGAGCAGCTCGGCGGCGAAGACCGGCCGCGAGACGAGCGTTTCAATCACCGCAGCCCGTTCCGAATGATGAAAGTTGCCAAAGCTGCGGGCAAGCTGTTGACCGATGGCCGGATCGTTGAACCGTGCCAGCCCCGACATCGCCGTGGTATTCAGGAACCGCACTTTGAGCAGCTTTTCGCACAGCTCGCGGAGGTCGGGTGGCTCGGCTTCGATGAGCGATTGCAAGGCCGCCCGACGGCGTTCGAGATCGGCTTTGTCATCGAGCGCCATCCGGCGCACTTCATCGAGCGCCCGGCCGTCGCCGAACACGACGCCCAAGTTTCTCAGCGCCTCTTGCAGCTCCGTTGGAGGATTGGAAAATGACGCCGCAAAATCCGGCCAGGACGCCGGCGCGGCGACTTTGCGCTGCCCGGCGAGACCCTCGACGGCGCCCAATGCGACGTCGCCGCGGACTTCCGCCGGTTTATCGAGCGACTGTTCAAACAGCGCGGCCAACAACTCCGGTTGTTTTGCCGCCAGCTCTCCATACCGCCGCGCCGTCCAGTGCCGCACCTGCGGAATCTTTCCCTCGACTGCCAGCGGCAGTAGCAGCTCCGGCCGCCGATCGGCCAAGGGAATCAGGCCAAACCAGATCGACCCGGGCAAATTATGATCGCCCGCATCTTCCGCATGTTTCACCAGCGCCTCCGCCAGCTTCGGCCGCAAGACGGTCGGTAACCGTTGCAGCGTGGAAGCCAACGCCAGACGCACCATCGGCGACGAATCGTTGGACGCAAGAGCCACCAGTTTATCGAGCATTATTGCCTCGATCGAAACGCCCTCCGCGCGGCTCAAGCCCAGCGCCGTATCCAGCGGCCATTCATCCGTCAGCAACCTCACTGACCAGGTTCGTACATGTTCGTCCTCGTCTTCCAACAAGCTCGATAATTGCTCTCGCGGCATTTCGCCCAAACCATCCAGCGCCCACATAGCACGCAACCGGACCACGGCATTGTGACTCGTAAGCAACTTCCGCAGACCCACAACCGCCTCGCTTACATCATCACCGCATGCCGTTCGATCAAGCAACTCCCGCCGCGCTGCCCTCACCAGCCACTCATTCGACTCCTTCTGCAACGTTACTAAGCCTGCCAGATCCTTTTTGCTTACGCCGCCGGCAGCAGGCCGGCTCCCTGAACCCTCATGAACAACCCTAAAGATCCGCCCCGAATTACGATGCACGCCGGTGTTCTCATGGCACTCACCGGTATCGCTCCAGTCGATGAGATAAACGGCGCCGTCGGGACCATAGGTCACCTCGACACCGCGAAACCACGGATCGCCGGCGTACAAGATGTCAGGCTCGTGTCGACCCACGTATCCGCTCCCTTCACGGTCCAGACGTTCGACGTTCATCCGCCGGCCGTGCTGATTGAAGGTTAGCAACCGTCCGCGATATTTCGCCGGCCATTGCTCCCCTAAATAGATCGTCATGCCGACGTGCGCGTGACCGCCGCCCAACCGGTCGTGCTCGCCGCTGGCCGACCGCGAGTCGCCCCAGCCTTTGCCCGTGTCGAAGTGCCAGTGGTCGGCGTGCATTTCAAGCGGCTCGTAAACGAGCGAGTTGGCGTTGATGGTGTGCGGGCGGCGCAAGTGGGCGCCGGCAACCAGGTGCCAGAGATGCCCGTTGACCGTGTTAATGAAGAACGCCTCGCCGTGCTCGTCCCAGTCGTGGCCCCAGGGATTGGTTGTGCCGTGGCAAACGGCCTCGAACTGCTTTCGAGTTGGATGGTAGCGCCAGATGCCGCCGCGCAGCGGCACGCGAAAGGCGTCGGGCGCGTCGGCCCGCCGGATTTCGCCCGGTGCCGAAGCGCCGCAACGGCCATACAACCAGCCGTCGGGCCCCCAACGAAGTCCGTTGGCAAAGTTATGATAGTTCTCGGGCGGCACTTCAAAACCTTCCAGCACCGGCTCTGCCGGGCCGTCAGGACGGTCGTCACCATCGCGATCGGGCACGAACAGCACCTGCGGCGGGCACATCAGCCAGACGCCTCCCAGCCCAACTTCGATGCTCGTCAACCGCCGCGCATCGTCGAGAAACACGCGTCGCTTGTCAAAGCGACCGTCGGCGTCTTCGTCGCTGAAAATAAGCACGCGATCGCGCAGGTTGAGGTCGAACTTGGTGGGCCGTTCAGCATAGGTAAAATTCTCCGCGACCCACAATCGACCGCGAGTGTCCCAGGTGACGGCAATCGGGTTCGCCACGTCGGGTTCGGCCGCGAACACGTTGACGGCAAATCCGTCGGACACACGGAACGCCGCGGCGGCGGCAGCCGGATCAAGCCGCCTAGCCGCGAGATCTTTTTCGCTGTCGTAAGGTTGTGGAAACTCGTCAGCCACCGCCGAGCGGCAGCAGGAAAACGTCGCCACAGCCAAAATGGCGACGAACCTGGCGAATTGCTTCATTTCGGTCCCTTGCAAAACACGTTCACCCACATCGCCCATCCAGCCGCAGACGAGCGATCGCTACTCTCTACTCTAATCGAGCAGCGCGTGGGCGAACAACGGGCCGCGATGTGGCCTTGCATCTAACGCCCGCGGCCAAGCGATGCCCCGGAAAGGATGCACCGGGGCATCGCTTGGCCGTCACGCTGTGCCTTAGCACCGGCCGCTCCTCTGGCCAAGCTTTGCCCCAGCCACCACGAGCGCCTCGTTTTTGCCCGCGTGCAGTATAGCTTCGCCTGGTAGAGAGGCACGGACGTCGATCGCCGGCGCCGGCGCGGCCGAAAAATTTTTTCGCCACTGTCTTGACGACTGTCCGCACTCTGGTATTTTATTACCAGTTGGTAGTTTTTTACCAGCTCGGTTGCACCGCAGGCCGACTCACCGCGAAGGGACGCGCCACATGGCGAAGAGGAAGAACCCGCAGGACCTGGGGCGGCGGGAGCGGCAAATCCTGGATTGTATCTACCGGCTGGGGGAGGCGTCGGTGGGAGAAGTGCTGGAGCACGTGCCCGATCCTCCGGCCTACGACTCGGTGCGGACGATGATCCGGCAACTGGAGCGCAAGGGGCTGCTGCGGCACCGTCGCGAGGGGACGAAGTACGTCTACCGTCCGACACAGTCGCACGAGTCGGCCAGCCGGTCGGCGCTGGCCCATCTGATGAAGACGTTTTTCCAAGGTTCGGCGGCCGAGACCGTGGCCGCCATTTTCGACGTGTCGGCCGATGATCTCACGGACGCAGAGATTCAGCGGCTGGAACAACTCATCGACCAGGCGAAAAAGGAGGGACGTTAGATGGCTGCTATGTTTGAGCTGCTGAACGCCCTGAGCGGCGGCGCGGCGGTGTTGGCCGACGCCAGCGTGAAATCGGCCGTGGTGCTGCTGGCCGCGGCGATCGCCGCCAGGCTCCTGCGCCAGGCGCCGGCGTCGGTGCGGCATCGCGTCTGGTCGCTGGGGCTGTCGGGCGCGCTCGTCATGCCGTTGCTCTCGTGCGTGCTTCCACACCTGCGGCTTCCCGTGCTGCCGGCCAAAGCGACGCCGGCCGAGACGGCCCACCACTCCGCCGTGGCAACTCCGACGGCACTTCCGGGCGAAGCGGCGGCAATCGATTCAAGCGTACGTAACGTGAATGAGGAATGGGATGTTGCCACAGCGAATCCGATCCGCGCGGAAGATCTCTCCGCGGCACAGGCGGCGCTTTTGGAATCAAGACGAGGCGAGGCCCTTCGTGCGTCCGGCCAAACAGCGGCGCCTCTCGATGCTCGCGTGTATGTGCTGGGCGTCTGGATGGCGGGGCTGGCGATGGTGCTATTTCCGTTGGCCGCCGGGTCCGTGGTGAACTGGCGGCTCGTGCGCAAGTCGCGGCGTCTCACTCAGGCCCACTGGCTGCGCTTGATCGCGGAGTTGTCGGCACGGATCGGGCTGACGCGCACCGTGGCGGCGTTCGAGTCGCCGCGGCCTGTCGTTCCCATGACGTGGGGCCTGCTGCGACCGACGGTCGTGGTTCCCGAAGATTGGCGCGATTGGCCGCAGGAGCGCCGGCGCTGCGTCTTGCTCCACGAACTGGCGCATGTCAAACGGCTGGATGTTGTGTTTCAAATGATCGGGCGGCTGGCCGCCGCCTTCTATTGGTTCAATCCGCTGGTCTGGTTCGCGTTGCGGCAATTGCGCATCGAGCGCGAGCTGGCCTGCGACGACTGCGTGTTGGCGTCGGGCGAACGAGCTTCCGACTACGCGCGGGAGCTGCTCTCGATCGCCAAGCTGTACCGCCTGCGGCCGCTGGCGGTGGGAGTGGCCATGGCCCATTCCGCCCGGCTCGACCAGCGGGTGCTGCGGATTCTCGATCGTGCTCGTTCGCGCTTGCCGATGAGTCGCCGCGCGGCGCGCTGGCTGTTTGTTGCGGCGGCGGTGCTGGTGCTGGCCGTCGCGGCGACCAGCCTGGTCGAACGATCGACGTCGGCCGTCGAAGGCGCCGAAGAACAAGACACGGACGACCTCTCGCAGGACGGGCCCGCCGGCGACGAGCGCCGAGCCCCGCTGAAAAAAGACAATGCCGCTCAGCCCGGCTCGACCGACAACACGAAAAAAGCTTCCTCCGATCGACCGGCCGAAACCAAGACGGTTCGCGGACGGGTAACCCGCGGCGGTAACCCCGCTGGCGGCGCCCATGTGGCGGTGATCGCCCGAAGTACGGCAACGGGACGAGGTGGCGACTTTTCCTCCGACCAGAGTACTGTATTGGCTGTGGCGACGGCGGATGAACAGGGCGAATATGCATTGCATCTTGGCGGTGTCTCCCAGAAGACGCATAGGTATGCCAATCTCATCGCCCGGCAGAATGGCTCCGCCGTCACGTGGCGGCAGCTCAATCTCGATGCGCCCCAAACCGAAGCGGCGCTCGAGCTTCCTGATGAAGAGCCGATCCGGGCGAAGTTGATCGATCTCGAAGGGCAGCCGGCGAGCGGTGTGCGGGTGTCGATCGTTTCGGTCATCGAGCCGTCAAACGGCGACAGGCGCGGGTCGGGCGCCGGTTATCGCGGCCACGAAGTTCCAACGGTGTGGCTTGCACCAGTCGTTTCCGACGAGCAAGGCAAGTTCGTCATCCACGGCGTCGCCGCGAACCACGGCGTGATGCTGGAGGTCGCGGGAGACGATCGTTTCGCCCAGCAAGAAATCGCCCTCAACACGGGTTGGCCCGAACAGCGGGGCGAACGCGACGCGACCTACCGCGCGCTGGTCAAGAATGCAAAGCCGGGTGAAGAGGCCGTGTTGACGCTGTCGCCGGCTCAAACGTTCGAGGGCGTCGTGAAGTATGCCGATACCAACGAGCCCGTCCCTGCTGCTCGGATCACCATTTGGGCCAGCCAGCAAGAATTTGGTTCGATGATGTCGGTTGCCGGCCGGGCGGATGAAAAGGGCCGTTACAGGATCAGCCCAAGGCCCGGCATTCGCTTCGGTCTGGCGGCCTATCCGCCCAGCGGGGCCCCGTATTTGGCACGGGAGACGCCGCCCGACAAAGCCATTCGCTGGCAAGGGGGCGAGCGCGTCAAGCAAGTCGATCTGACGTTGCCTCGGGGCGTGTTAGTGCGAGGCAAGGTGGTGGAAGCGGGAAGCGACGTTCCGGTCGCGGGGGCGGCCGTCCAGTATGTTCCGGAAACCTCGAACAACCGCAGTGCTTCGAGGGATATCGTCACCGGCTGGCAGGGCATCGAGGTGACTGACAAGGACGGACGGTTCGCGATTGCCGTGCTGCCCGGTCCGGGCCGGCTGCTGGTCAGCGGCCCGCAGGGCAACTACGTGTTCCAAGAGATCGGTGATCGTGAGCTTGGCCTGGGCCGACCCGGCGGTACGCGGAATTATTTCCACTCCATCACGAAACTGAACCCGGAAGCCGGCCAGGAAGGGCTAGAACTCAAGATCGAGCTGCACCCCGGAGCAACCGTGACAGGCCGCGTCGTGGACGACGACGCGAACTCCATCGAGGAGATGTTGGTAATTTCGCGGCTCCATATCTCACCGCAGTCGGGGTTCTGGCGGGCTTATGGCACGCCGACGCTGGGCGGGCGGTTCGAACTCTCGGGGCTCGCCAAGGGCGTGGAGTATCCCGTTTATTTCTTGGAACCCAAGCGGCGACTCAGCGCCACTCGAGTCGTCAAAGCTGGCGATTCAGAATTGACGGTTGTGCTCAAGCCGTGCGGCACCGCGACGTTAAGAGCGCTCGACAGCAAGGGCGAGCCCGTGCATCACTTCGCGAACGTTCAAATGGTTGTGACTCCGGGAGCCATGCGGTACGACTTCGACGCGCTCACGCGCGGAGAGCTCGCCGCCGACGCCGATTTTATCGCCAACGTTGACCGTACCAACAATGCACTCGGGGCGGACGACGAAGGCCGGCTCAAGTTGCCGGCACTGATTCCGGGAGCGGCTTATCAGGTCTATGGTATGCTCAACGAAAAATGGCTAGTCATCAAGGAGTTTCAGGTCAAAACAAACGAAACGGTTGACCTAGGCGATCTTGTCGTCCAAGACCCGCGGTAGTTCAGCCGGCTCGATCGACCACGGATGCGTCGGATCATCGCGTCAATTCGGCGCTCGTTCCGCAGTCACTTCTTGGGTTGCTCCGGAAGCTGGTCGGCCGAGACATCGGACCAACGTAGATAGGCGCAAAACGCGCGGCATTTTTCGGTATCCATCGGCCGGTACAGAAATCATTTGCTTGGCGAAGGGCGGTTTTGAGCTTTGCGCAGCCTGACTCAAACCACTAAGATAGTGCGGATATGCCCGACTTGCGCAAAGACCCGATCGTCGGCCGCTGGGTAATTGTGGCCAAGAGCCGTGCCAAGCGCCCGCACGACTTCGTCAGCACGCCGCAACTTGTGCCCGGTTCGTTCTGCCCTTTCTGCGAAGGGCACGAGGCTTACACGCCCAACGAGATTCTCGCCTATCGGCCGCCCGGCTCGCAGCCCAACGGCACGGGCTGGCGCGTGCGCGTGGTGGCGAACAAGTTCCCGGCCCTGGAAATCGAGGGCGATCTGAACAAGCGTGGCGACGGTATTTACGACACGATGCGCGGCGTGGGCGCTCACGAAGTGATCATCGAGTCGCCGAAACACCTGCTCAGCACTTCCGACCTGCCGGAGGAAAGCCTGCGTGAGGTGCTCTACGTCTACCGCGACCGCGTGATCGACCTGAAAAAAGACCGGCGGCTGATGTTTGGCATGCTGTTCAAAAACGTCGGGGCGGCCGCGGGCGCTTCGCTGGAGCACACACACAGCCAATTGATCGTTACGCCGATCGTGCCGATCACCGTCGTCGAAGAGATTAAAGGGGCGTTGCAATTCTACCAGTACCGCGGGCGGTGCGTGTTCTGCGACATGGTGCAGCAGGAACTGGCCAGCGAAAAGCGGATCGTGCTCGACACGCCGGGTTTCGTCGCTTTTTGCCCCTTCGCCAGCCGCTTTCCCTTCGAAACGTGGATCTTGCCCAAAATTCATTCGAGTCATTACGAGAACATCCAGAAACCCGGCGTGGAAGAACTTGCCCGAGTGCTAAGGCAGGTGGTGTCCAACATCGAGTCCGCCCTCGACCGGCCGGGCTACAACTACATCCTTCACACCTCGCCGTTCGACAGCCAGGAACTGGCCCACTACCACTGGCACATTGAGATCATCCCGCGTCTTACCCAGACCGCCGGTTTTGAATGGGGTACCGGTTTTTACATTAATCCCGTGCCGCCTGAAGAGGCCGCCGCTTTCCTGCGCGACGTGGAAATCGAATCACATGAAACGCGGAGTTTGCCGGTCAAGCAATTGCACCCGGATAAGTAAAGTAGCGAAGCCTTGCGGACGATTCTGTATTTGGAAGACCACGCGATAGCTATTATAAAGCCCCACCTTGCTAACCTCGCGGAGAATGACGAATGTCGAAATCCGAATGACGAAAGAATGTCGAAGCCCGAAGGGCCATGGCTCAGGTCCATTCGTCATTCGTGCTTCGTCATTCTTTCGTCATTCGTCATTAGGCATTCGTCATTTTGCACAGGGTTTGACTGATTCCCACCACCAACTCCACCATTCTTGCTCATGCACACGATCCGTTTTGTCTTAGCGCTGCACAACCACCAGCCGATCGGCAATTTTTCGGGCGTCATGGAGCAGGCGTATCAGGAGAGCTACCGGCCATTTCTCGACGTTTTCGAGCGCTATCCGACGCTCAAGGTGGGCCTGCACACCAGCGGCTCACTGATGGAATGGATCTCGGCGAATCATCCTGAGTACCTCGACCGCCTGGGCGAACTGGTGGCGGCGGGCAGGATGGAAATTATCGGCGGCGCCTTTTACGAGCCCATTCTGGCGATGATTCCGCGCCGCGACCGCATCGGGCAGATACGCAGCTACACGCAGTGGCTCGAACAGCGGCTCGACACCAAGGTGCGCGGCATGTGGATTCCCGAGCGCGTCTGGGAGCAGTCGATGACCAGCGACTTGGCTGCCGCCGGCATTCAGTACACTGTGCTCGACGATTTCCATTTCAAGAACGCCGGACTCACCCAAGGGCAGCTCGATGGCTATTACGTGA
>DASSFG010000386.1:0-8370 GCA_035694685.1 Pirellulales bacterium | reverse complement strand
GTGCGCGACGGAACGCCACGGAGTGCGTTCCCTACAGTTGCCAACCCAAGATTTAGCCATGACAAAGCACGAGGCATGCAAATGAAGTCGATGCCATCCTCCCGCCCAACCACCCTAGTCGCGACCGCCGGCAAGATTCAGGCCGGCCACCTTGCTCCGCTCGACATGGTCGAGCAATGCCTGTCGCAGATTGACGCCTTCGAGCCGCGTGTCCATGCCTGGGTGCTCGTCGATGAACGCGGGGCCCGCGAAGCCGCGCGGCGGGCGGGCGAGGAAATCGCCGCCGGCAATTACCGCGGCCCGTTGCACGGCGTTCCGCTGGCCATCAAAGACATCGTCGACGTCGCGGGCTGGCCCACTTTGGCCGGTTCGCGTTTGCGCTCCCGGCATCGCGCCCAGAGCGACGCGACCGTCGTCAGCCGGCTGCGCGAGGCGGGCGCCATTCTGCTCGGCAAAACGGTCACCACGGAGTTCGCCAGCTTCGATCCCCCGCCGACCCGCAACCCTTGGAACCTCGATCGCACGCCGGGTGGGTCGAGCAGCGGATCGGCGGCCGCCGTGGCATTGGGAATGTGCCTGGGCGCCATCGGTTCTCAAACGGGCGGCTCCATTACCAGGCCGGCCAGTTTTTGCGGCATCGCAGGTTGTAAGCCGAGCTTTGGCCGAGTGAGCTCGCAAGGCGTCGTGCCGCTCAGCCGCCACATGGATCACGTCGGCCCGCTGGCGCGATCGACCGCCGACCTGGCGGCCATCTTGCAGGTGATCGCCGGCTATGATCCACACGACGCCACCACGGCCGATCTGACCGTTCCCGACTACTTAGAAGCCTGCCGCGTGCAGTCGCCCCCGCGGCTGGCGCTGATTGCCGATCCGTTCTTCGAGACGAGCGACGCGATGAATCGTGCCATGCGCGAGGCAGTGCGCCGGCTGGAGAGCGGCGGAGCGTTCATGGGCGAAGTCCGCATCCCAGCGAGTTTTGCTGAGGTCACCGAGCAGCACCGCCGCCTGATGACGGTTGAAGCCGCCGAATATCATCAGGCAACGTTCCCCCAGTGTCGCCACGACTATGGCCCGTGCATTGCCTCACTGCTGGACGAGGGGTTGGCCGCTACTGCGATCGATTACGCCAGTGCGTTAGTCCATCGGCGGCAATTACAGCGCGATATGTTGGCTGCGTTCGCCGACTTTGACGCTTTGCTTACTCCGGCCACAACCGGGGCCGCTCCGGGCGTCGAAACGACCGGCGATCCGAGATTTAACTCGCCCTGGAGTTACGTCGGATACCCGACGATCTCCCTGCCTTGCGCGCTGGCCGACGATGGCCTGCCGCTTTCGCTGCAACTTGTGGGGCGGCCCTTCGATGAAGCCCGCCTGTTCTCGGCCGCGGCCTGGTGTGAACGGGCGCTCGATTTTAATTATCGCCCGCCCTTGCTCGCCGAATTGGAGACCTGACTAACGCCGTGGCAGCCAAACCCAGACGGAATGCTCGCGAAGGACGACCGCAGGCGGAAAGGCGGCCGGCCGAGCGTGACGCGCCAGCCGCTGGGTCGGTGCGGATCGTGGGCGGCGAATTGCGCGGGCGGCGGATCGATTACTCCGCCGATCCACGCACACGCCCCATGAAAGACCGCGTGCGCGAAGCGGTTTTCAATCTATTGGGTAACGTCTCGGGCATGGCCGCCCTCGACCTGTTCGCCGGCACCGGCGCTCTGGGGTTCGAAGCGATCAGCCGCGGTGCTTCGCACGCCGTATTTTTTGAGCAGCACTTTCCCACGGCCGACGCCATCCGGCGCAGCGCTACGGCTTTAGGAGTCGGTGACCGGAGCGAGGTGATTGCCGCGGATACGTTCGCTCGCTTTCGGCGTGGCGTGGCGATGCCTGAATCGGTCGCCGGCCTGCCTTGGCTCGTGTTTTGTTCGCCGCCGTTTGATTTCTACGACAGTCGCCGCGACGAAATGCTGCACCTGCTGGCCCAGCTTTGGCAGGCCGCGCCGCCGGAAAGCACCTTCATGGTCGAAGCCGACGAACGTTTTGACTTTTCGCTCCTCCCAGAGCCCAGCCGCTGGGATGTGCGGACCTATCCGCCCGCACACGTCGGCCTGGCGTGGAAAATCGTTTAACCGCAAGGCCAACGGCCTGCGTGGAGCATGCCTCGCGCGGGCCGCTGGCCCTGCGGTTAAACGACGTTCGCAAAAGCAGAAAGACGAAGGCAGAAAGGGTCCGCCATCTGCCTTCGCTCCCGCTCGCCGGTCCTCACCCGACAGTCATGCCTAAACATATGACCTGCAAGGCGTTGTCGCTTAGTTGTTGGACAAAAAGTACCGGCTGGGAATGCGGCCGCCGTTGAGCACTTCGACGGTGTAAGTTCCGTCTGCGGGCGGGTAGAACGTTACAACGGCGTCGCCGTTCAGGTTTTTGTCCTGGCCGACCACGTCGCCCTGCGCGTTCTTCACCGTGAGCCACAAGTGCGCCGGACCGTAACGATGCACCCGCACCTGGGCCATCCGCCCGCCCCGAAACGTCACCTCGTAGGTGTCGGTGTGGCGTGCCCGAAGCAGGTAGTAGCCCACCTTGGGGCCTTGCACAGCACCCGCGTCGACGCTCGCCACGCTTCCCAAGCCGATAACCAGGGCCGCCAACGTCAAACAAATCGCCTTCCGCATGGTATTTCTCCTTGTGTGTCAGTCACCTTGGCCCGCCCGGCTGCCAACCACTTGTCAGCCAGGCAGGCCGTAATGGGTCGCATTTACCACTGATACGGAGCAGCGGCCGATTCCTTACAGGTGTTTTTTTGGGCGCTTGTTTTTTGGGAGATTCACCATTTGCCCCCCAAAACGCTACGATTGAACTGACGTAGCCGCCTGCTCGGACGCTAATGGAGCAAGTCAAAATGCAAAATGCAAAAGTCAAATCCGATCAATGAAACCAACGAGATAACCCGATGAGCATCCACCCGATCGACGACGAGGGCGAAGATTTGGCCGGCCAGCCGGACGAAGTGGCCCCTCCCCAGCCTGCGGCCCAAGGCTTTGACGAAGATCGGGAAGCCCGCGAGTGGCTGGCCAACGTCTACCAGGGCGATCGCGTGCGTCAGCTTTCGCTGCGGTCGATCGTGACCGGCATGCTGATCGGCGGCGTGATGTCGATCTCCAATTTATACGTCGGCCTCAAAACGGGCTGGGGTCTGGGCGTAACCATAACCGCTTGCATCATCGCCTACGCGGTGTTCCGAGCGCTCGAAACGGTCATTCCCTGGTTCCGCAACGACCCCTTTACGATTCTCGAAAACAACACCTGTCGAGCGCGGCCAGCGCCGCCGGTTACATGGCCTCGGCCGGTCTGGTCTCGGCCATCCCTGCCTTGCAGATCATTACGGGCCGTGCCATGACATGGTGGGAAATGATGTCCTGGCTGGCCGCCGTCTCAGTGTTGGGCGTCTTCATGGCCATTCCGCTCAAGCGGCAACTCATCAATATCGACAAGCTGCCCTTTCCCGAAGGGCTGGCGACGGCTGAAACGCTCAAGTCGATGCACTCCGCCGGCGCCGAGGCCATCCAGAAAGCTAAAGGACTTTTGGCGGCGGCCGTGTTCGGGGCCGCCGTCAAGTTCTCCAAGGAAGGATGGCCTCCGCTGGCCATTTGGCTTGGCAAAAAGCTCGGCCGTCCGACGGTCGGCGAACAGCTTGCCAGATACGCACTGCCTGACGAAATACCGCTTTACCCCGGCTTCATACACGAGTGGTTTCCACGCTTGCCGAGCGGCAAGCAACTGGTCGAGCGCCTGGCGTTTGGCTTCGAGGGATCGGCGGTGATGATTGCCGTGGGGGCGATCATGGGGCTGCGCGTCGGAGCGTCGCTGCTGCTGGGCGCCGTTGTCTTTTATGGCATCATCGGCCCCTGGCTGCTCGACTCGGGCATTGCCGTGAAGCCCGGTTACCAGGGCCTGGTGCGGTGGACGCTCTGGCCGGCTACGTCGATGATGGTCACGTCCGGCTTATTGGCCTTTGGCATGAACTGGCGCACCGTGGTGCGGGCTTTCAGCGGACTGGCCGCGATCGTGCGCCGCGGCGGAGAACGGACCGATCCCCTGGCGGCCGTCGAAGTACCGGGCCTGTGGTTCGTCGGAGGCACCGTCGTTTCGGGCGCGATGTGCGTTTACCTGGGCAAACAATTCTTCGGCATCGAATGGTGGATGGGCATCGTCGCCGTCTTGTTGGCGTTTGTGCTGTCGTTGGTCGCGGCCCGCGCCACCGGCGAGACTAGCATCACGCCCATCGGTGCGATGGGCAAGATCACGCAGCTCGTCTACGGCGTCTTGGCGCCCAGCAACATCACCACCAACTTGATGACCGCGTCGATCACGGCCGGATCAGCATCGCATTCCGCCGATCTGCTCACCGATTTGAAAACGGGCTACCTGCTGGGTGCCAATCCACGCAAGCAAACCATCGCGCAACTGTTCGGAGTGCTGGCCGGCACGCTGTTCTGCGTGCCGATTTATGCACTCATCGTCAAGCCGGAAGAGCTTGGCTCGACGGAGTGGCCGGCGCCGGCGGCAAAGACGTGGGAGGCAGTCGCCCGCTTGTTATCGTCCGGGGTCGGCGCTTTGCCAAAGTACGCTGTCGAAGGAATGGTTGTGGGCGGCATCGTCGGGGTGGCGATCACCCTGCTGGAGACATTCGCCCCCAAGCGGTATCGCGTTTGGATACCTTCGTCAACGGCGCTGGGCATTGCCGGAGTCGTGCCGGCTGCCAATTCGCTGTCGATGTTCATCGGCGCTCTGGCGGCATGGCTCTTGGCCAAGGCCAGTCCGGGCGGGGCCGACAAGTACATTATACCCGTGTCGTCGGGCATCATCGCCGGCGAGTCGCTCATGGGCGTCGCCATCATCCTTTGGATTCAGGGGCCGCAGTTGATTCAGGAAATGTTGCGGCTGGGCGGATAGTATGGAACAGTCTTCCGAACGCTCCTCCTCTTCCGCGCGTGAGCACAATCGCCGGGCGTGGGACGCGCTGGTGCGAAACAAGCAACGCTTCACTACTCCCGCGCCGGACGACGATGTGCGCGATCCGCTTGGCAGGTCCGATCCACTGGGGTGGTTGGGCGGCAGCGTGTCGGGCAAGCGGCTGCTGTGCCTGGCCAGCGGCGGCGGACGGCAAAGCGCCATCTACGCCGCGGCCGGGGCCGAAGTGACGGTGGTCGATCTCAGTCCCGAAATGCTGGCCATCGACCGCCAGGTGGCGGCCGAGCGCGGATTCAACATCCGTGCCATCGAGGCTTCGATGGACGACCTCGGGGTACTGGCCGACGCCAGCTTCGACATTGTTTTGCAGCCGGTCAGTACGTGCTACCTGCCCGACGTCCGCGCCGTGTACGGCGAGGTGGCGCGGGTCACGGCGGCTGGCGGGTTGTATCTCAGTCAACACAAGCAGCCGACCAGCTTGCAGGCATCGGCGACGCCTTCCCCGGGCGGCTATGAAGTGACGGAACCCTATTATCGCCAAGGGTCGCTTCCGGCGGTCGTGGGCAGCCAACACCGCGAGGAGGGCACGTTGGAATTTCTCCATCGCTGGGAAGAACTGCTGGGGGGCCTCTGTCGCGCCGGCTTCGTCATCGAAGACGTCGTCGAGCCTTATCTGGCCAAGCCCGATGCGCCGCTCGGCGCCTTTGCCCACCGCTGCCAATTTATTCCGCCCTACATTCGCATTAAGGCCCGCCGACTCGGCGCCGGTTCTGCGAACGAGCAGCGCCTCTGGCTGCCGGGCTAACGGCAATGCTTCGGCTCGTTGGACAGCAGGTAGACGGTAGACGGTAGACAGTAGACGGGGGAGGAAAGCGGTGAGAGCGGAATCAGCGGCGTCGCCGCCGTTCCCTGTCTACCGTCTACCGTCTACCGTCTACTCTTCTCAAGCAGCCGAAGAGTCCGCCGCCTTTGGCAACAAATGTGCAGAGAGGTCAACCGTGAAGAAGACCATGGCCCTGCGTACGAAATCAAAACCCTCGGCCCGAGAAAAGCGGGCCGGGCTTCCCGAGATTCCAGCGGGGGCCACGGAACTCGACGTGCAGGTCAGCCAAGAACGCAAGGTACACCTGACGAACCTGCAAAAGCCGTTCTGGCCAAAGCTTGGCATCACTAAAGGCGGTTTGTTGCGCTACTACACGGCGATCTCGCCGGTGTTGTTGCCGCACCTGATCAGTCGTGCGATGGTCATGAAACGCTACCCAAACGGGGCCGCGGGCGAGTTCTTCTTCATGAAGCGGGCACCGAGCCCCAGGCCGCCGTGGATCGACGTCTGTTCCATCACCCACGCTTCGGGCAACGTCATCGAGTTTCCAGTGGTCGCCGATTTGGCGACGTTGCTGTGGATCGTGAATCTTGGTTGCATCGACCTGAATCCTTGGTACGCGCGTTGCGACGACGTCGATCGACCCGACTTTCTCCATTTCGATCTCGACCCCGTACCCGGCGCCACGTTTGACCAGGTGCGCGCAGTGGCTCTGCTCGTGCGCGACGCGCTGGCCGAAATGAAGATGCCAAGTTACGCCAAAACGTCGGGTTCCAAAGGGATGCACGTTTACGTGCCGATCGAGCGCGGACCGAGGCAGAAGGAGGAGGTCTGGTCGTTTGCCAAGCAGTTTGCTTTAGGTATGGAGTCGCTGCACCCTGAGCTGATCACCGCCGAGTATCGCATTGCGAAGCGGCCTCGCGGCCGAGTGCTGGTCGACTACAACCAGAATGCCTGGGGACGCACATTGGCGTCTGTGTACTCCGTACGGCCCAAGGACAGGGCCACGGTTTCAGCTCCCATCTCTTGGGAAGAGGTAGAGCAAGGCGTCGAGATCGACGATTTTCGGTTGGACAACATGCTCGAGCGCATCGCTGAGGTAGACGACCTCTGGAAACCGTTGCTCGGCCGGCGGCGCGTGCGACTGGAGAAATGGCTATGAAAACCGCCTTGAAGCCGCCGTTGGCGCCGATGGAGGCGAAAGCCGTCGACGAAATCCCGACGGGCGACGAGTGGCAGTATGAACCGAAATGGGACGGCTTCCGCTGTTTGGTCTTCCGCGACGGCGACAACGTCTTCTTGCAGTCCAAGTCGGGGCAGCCGCTGGCCCGTTACTTTCCTGAGATTGTGGAGGCGATCCGAGAGTTGAAGGCCCGGCGGTTTGTGCTCGATGGCGAATTGCTTGTGCCGATCGGCCAGCGGTCGTCGTTCGACGACCTTTTGCAGCGCATCCATCCGGCGGCGAGCCGAGTACAAAAGCTTGCCAGAGAGCGTCCGGCAATCCTGATTGTCTTTGACCTCTTGGACGATGACGGCAAGTCGCTCATCGATGCGACGCTGGCGGAGCGCCGTCCGCGGCTGGAGCGCTTCGCCGCCAAGAATTTTGTCAAAGACGGGCGGTTGCGGCTCTCGCCCGCCACGACCAGCCTGGCCACAGCCCGGCGGTGGTTTCGGCGCGTGGGAGCGGCGCTCGACGGCGTGATCGCCAAGCGGCTCGACGTGCCGTATCTCTCCGGCGACCGCTCGGGCATGCAAAAGGTGAAGCCCATCCGCACGGCCGAATGCGTGGTAGGCGGCTTCCGCTATGCCAGCAAAGGTGGCAAGGTCGGTTCATTGCTCTTGGGCCTCTTTAACGACGACGGAAAACTCGACCACGTCGGATTCACCGCCAGTTTCACGGCTAAAGAACGACAGCAGGTAGAGCAAGCCATTCGCGAACATATTGGCCCGCCAGGCTTCACGGGCAGTGCCCCGGGCGGTCCGAGCCGCTGGTCGACCAAGCGGTCGACGGAGTGGACGCCGCTCGACGACAAGCTCGTCGTCGAAGTGGAATACGACCAATTCACTTCAGGCCGTTTCCGTCACGGCACGAAGCTTTTGCGTTGGCGTCCCGACAAAGCCCCGCGGCAGTGCAAATTCGATCAGCTCGAACAAGGCGGCGGCTCCCTTCGCTTGCTGAACGGCCGAGCTTGATCTTCTCTTTGGAGTGCGGCGATTTATCGCCGCTTTCACTCGTCGCGGAGCAAGTGTCTTTCGCCAGCGCTGAAACTTCGGCTCTTGTTCACGTCAGGTCATGCAGGCACAATGAACAACTGCGAAACTTGTTGGAGCTGATCATTATGCTTAGTCGCGAGGCGTTGGACCGTTATCGTCGCATGACCACGGTCGAGCGGTTGAAGCTGACCATGAAAATGACCAATGAAGCCACGCCGTTTTTGCTGCGCGGAACGCCGGAGCAGGTCGCGAGGCGATTTGCGTTGCTGCGTCGTCAGAACGACGTGCGCAATCGCCGCATTCTGGAAGGAATCGCGCGCACAAGGATTCTGTCGTGAGTCTAATCGACGATGAACTGCGTACCTTTGTGC
>DASSFG010000385.1:0-7965 GCA_035694685.1 Pirellulales bacterium | reverse complement strand
GAATGTATCTGCAAAAGCGTGGCGCCAGGATCCCCGTCTACCGTCTACTGTCTACCGTGTACTGTCTACCGTCTACCGCCCACGTCCCGCCTGCCTCACCCCTTGCGCTCGATCGCCACGACGCCGTCCCAGCCGACAGGCGGCGTACGGTTGTACTGCGCGATGTGTACGGTGAGGAAATCTTTCACGCGGTCTTTGGCCGGCACGCGGTGCAAGAGCTCGACCGCCTGCGACCAATCGCCCGAAATGAAGGAGTCGAGTCCGGCTTCGTAGTCGCGAATGTTTTCGTCGCTGAGCTGAGGATAGGCCTCGGCCGGCGGGAGCAACTCCGCGACTTCGACCGCTTCGTCAAACCCGTATGGCCGCACGATCGCAATTCGCCGCGAACGGGCGACTTCGCGCGGCACCTGCTCGCGCACGGCACGCGCCGTCGTTTCGTCGAGCAAGATCGAGGTGTGCAGGAACTTGGTCATTCCTTCCAGGCGACTGGCCAGATTGACTACCGGACCAAACACGGTGACTTTCGACTGGTCGATCGTACCGATGCGGCCGGCCACTGCGCGGCCGGTCGCCAGGCCAATGCCCACCTGAAAATCGGCCAGCGGATGGCCAGGATCCTTGGCGGCCGTTTCGAACGCCAGCCGGATGGCCAAGGCCGCCGCGCAGGCTTGTTCGACCGTGTTCGGTTGTGCGATCGGCCAGCCCCAGAACCCCATGGCCGCATCGCCTTGGAAATCGCCAAACACGCCGCCCTTGTCGAGAATGTGGTGTGTCATCACGCCCAGCGCCTTGCTGACGCGATCGAGCAAGGCCAACAAGTTGCCCGCCTGTTTTTCGGCCCGCCGCGAAAAGCCCCGCACGTCGCAGAACAGCACGGAGACCTCCGCTTCGCGCGGGGCCAGCACCACCTCGGGGTCTTCGTAGCTGAGCGCCTCCAGAATTTGCGGAGAGAAAAAACTGCGCAGCGCCGATTGCTTCCGCTGCAAGAGATCGCTTTGCCGCAACGCGTTCAGCGTGGCCGCCACGAGTTCGGTAAACTTGATGTCTTCACGTAAATCTTCGGGCGCCGCCGGCCGGTCGCTCGCCAGGGCAGCCGAGAACTTGCCGGCGACGTAGACGCCCCAGCCTCGACAGGCTTCGCCGCGCACCGGCGTGCAAAACGCCCAATCGACGTTGGCGCTCATCGTAAATTGCGAGGTCCCTTGTTCGCGGTTCGGCTCCCAGACGTGCAGCACCGATTCGCCGCGCCGCACCGAATCCAAAATCAACCGTTGGCTAGGCTGAAAGTCGTCGCCGCCAAACATCCGCCGGTCCCAGTGCAGCACGCGCACGGCGGAACCCGTCGGCGCCCGTTCGTCGGCCACCACCAATGCCACCGCGCTGGCCCGCGGTATGCCCGCCAGCAGCATCGCGACCAGCCGCACCAACAGCTCGCTCTCGTTGACGGCGCCGCTAATCACGTCGGGCAGGCGGCTGAGCACTTCCATCCGCTGGTCGGCATTTCGAAACCGCACCTGTTCGAGCGACTGCGCGCTGTAAGTTTGCTCTTCCGCCGGACGTTCCAGGTCGGCCAGCCACTTGACGGTGTCGCTGGCCACGGTAAACGTGGTTTGTCCGATGACGAAATGCTCGCCCGCGCCCACCTGAATCGAGTCGTGGGGCTGTCCGCCGAAAAAAATCGGGTTCCGGGCATCGGCGACCTTCTCGACGTGTAACCGGCCCTGTTCCCACGAGGCCGTGGCATGGCGTCGTGAGATCTGTCCGTCCCAGGGAATGGAAAAGATGCCGGCCTCGCGGCCCAGGACGAACGGCCGGTTGGGCCGCAGCGCGCGTCGCCAGCGTTGCTGAGGTTCGTTTCCCTGAGCGATCAAGTCCGCCACGCTATTCCTCCCGAGTTTGCCGCTGGCGCGGTCATTGTAACAACGACGCGTAGATCTGCCCATGATGGAACCGACGATCCCGCGCCAGGCGAACGACGACCGGGCCACGCGAATCGACGAACGGCACGAGCGCTCCGCCGGGAACTGCCTGCGCCAATAATTGCTTTCCCGCACCAGGGGCGTTTTACTATATTCTGAATTCTGGCAATTATGGACCCAATCAATCAAACAACCCTGGCATCCGAGTCCGGCGCCCGGATCGAGCGCGCGTTGTTTTCTCTTGATGGACTGTCGATCGGCGATGCGTTCGGCGAGCAGTTCTTCTACGTGCCTAACGTGGAAAGCATGATCGAGAGGCGTGCTTTGGCGAAGGGACCGTGGCGTTATACCGATGACACCGAGATGGCCCTGGCCATCGTCGAGGTGCTCGACCGCTTCGGAGACATAAACCAAGACGAGCTTGCCGCCGTTTTCGCGCGGCGCTATGCCGCCGATCCCAGCCGCGGATATGGGGCTACCGCACACGACGTCCTTGCCACAATCGGCTCGGGCACGCACTGGCGCAAAGCGGCGGGTTGGGCTTTTGGTGGCGAAGGCTCGATGGGCAATGGAGGGGCGATGCGCGTCGGCCCGCTAGGTGCTTATTGGGCCGACGATTGGGATGCCGTCGTCGAGCAAGCCAGGGCTTCGGCCGAAGTCACGCACGCCCATGCGGAAGGGCAGGCCGGAGCCATCGCCGTAGCCGTGGCCGCAGCATGGGCAACCCGGCGCGGCGCAGGGGCGGTGGCGGGTACTGTGAGCGATTTATTCGAGGCTGTGTTGAAAAACACGCCGAAAGGGGCGACGTTGCGCGGGCTGAAATATGCTGCAAAGTTGCCGCTGAGCACCGCAGTCCATGATGCTGTGACTATCTTGGGCAACGGCTCCAACGTTACGGCCCCGGACACCGTACCGTTCGCAATCTGGTGTGCCGCGCGCCATATCGATGACTACGAAGAGGCGTTATGGGCCACGGTTTCGGGGCTCGGCGACTGCGACACGACGTGCGCAATTGTGGGCAGCATCGTGGCATTGGCTTGTGGACCGGCCGGGATTCCACCTGAGTGGCGAGCGTCGCGGGAGCCCTTGGCATTCGGGAGCGCCGGCACCTGCTAGTGCTCCGTCAAGCATGTATTGACGACTGCGTTGTGCGTATGGTGGGACGAGCGAAACGGGTCCCACCATAAGGATAGCGGTGGGATTCGCTGCGCTCGTACCACCCTACTGTAACCGCTGCATCCATCAATCGACGAATGACAAGGGCAATCGAGTCATGGTATGCTTTGGTCGGATTATTGCGTTCGACCTAGGGGAAACGTGCTTATGGAAAGATGGCCTGCGTGGTCAGCTCTTGTGCTAGGCGGCTTCGGTGGTGGTCTCGCCGGACTGGCTCTGACCGGCGACTCCCGCTTTCCCTTCCCGCCGGTATACGCAACGCTCGGCGGGGCCGCGCTGGGAGTGTTTGCGGGCCTTGTCGTCTGGCTTTGGGACAAACCTGGATCGGCTGTAGATACCACGCAGCCCGTCGTGATCCGACGGACCTTTGCCGCTTCGTCCCGTTGGGTCGCCGTCCTCGTTATGGTGGTAGGAATGGGCTGCTTGGTGGCGAACCACGCTTTGGTACTTGCAGCCGGGAGAAAGTTTCTCCCCTTGGTCCTAGGCGGCTCTTTCTTTTTGGCGGCGGGGCTGGCGGGCGCCATCTTGCCTTGCCAATTCAAGCCACCGCCAACGCACCACGGCAGTGCCCGCGAACGTCGTCACGATCACGGTCAGGCAAATCCTGGCGGCAAACCAGCGGAGTCGGTCACGGTGCCAGGTCTGGGTGGCGGTCAGCACGATCGACCACAGCCAGGCAGAACCAAGCACCATGCCGGCGATACAGCTCAAAGCGCGGCGCGTTTCGCGCCGCCAGGCAAGCCCGGCCCAAAGCCCCACGAGGCACAATTGGCCGCCGACGAGCAGTGTAAAGCACCAGTTCGCCAGAGTGACTTTGTGGACCTGAAAGACGCTTGCGAGCCCCACGTCCGCAGCCAGATGAACCGCCAGAAGAAAACCACACAGCGTTCCCGGACTTGCCTTGTGCCACGTGCCCGGCTTGGCCAGCCAAGCGCTACCGCCGCTGCGGGCAGCCGCGATGGCCCTCAAGTATGATTCAGGTTCGTAGTTCATGATCGCCATTTTAACCGGAGGAACGTGATGAACCAACGAACCGCAGTGGATCGTACATTCCTTCCCGCAGTACTCGTCATTGTATTCCTGTTCTGCGACGCCAGTCTGCCGTTCGTCATCGCCCGATTACCAAACGTGCTGGCAGTGCTCATGCTGGCGAAAGGCGTCGTGGTTGCTGAGACATGGCTGCTGGCGGTATGGGCCGCGCTCGGATCATCGTCCTGGATTAGGAGAGTCGGCATCTCGCTCGTGCTCTCCGTGGTAAGTGTGGGGCTGTTTGAACATGGGTTGATTTATATTGTGACGTGGGGTTTCTCGGCTGGCATCCGGGAAGTTTTTCTGGCACCGATCGAGCTGATTGGCCTAATGTTTCCTCTGCTGGTATGGCGTGGGTGGCGGGGCTGTCGAATCATCTCCGAGAACCAGGCCGCAACTGCAGGCGTCCAACGGTTTTCACTCGCGCAGCTCCTTTCGGCTACCGCGATCGTGGCCGCCGGCGTTGCCTTTGGAAAGTTGGGAGTGGCCGAGTTGCCCGACCCTGATTTTCAGCGGTCGATGTTGATCAGCGCCTGCGTGACGTCCGTTATCTTGAGCCTGTTGGCCGTCGTTCCGTTGACATGGCTTTGCCTCAGAGTGCGGTTCTCTCGGGCGCTGGCATGGCTCGCGTCTCTGACAGCCGTGACGAACGGCGTGGCCATCGCACTAATGTATTGGTATTGGGGCGGTGGCCGGTTGGAAGAGGGACTTGCCGGCCTGGCCTATTGTGACGCCGTTGCTTTGACCTTCACGGGCGCTCTTTTGCTGCTTCGTCGCCTTGGGCGCTTTATCCTGGTCAGCGGCCGGTTGGCAGCCCGATCTCGGCCGCCTCTTTAGCGCTGCATCCGGTGAGTCTCAGCACGGCGCAAGCGTTCGCAAATCTCACAGGGAATTTGGTACTCGTCGCTGATAGTTTCCCACGGCGGTGCCACCAGGATTGTCCTGAACGTGCCTGTGATCTTCCCGTTGCTGTTCGCCTGCATGGCACTTAGTCTATCGGGGTTGCCACGACTTTGCCCCGCCGCTCGGGCGCGGTCTAATGGCCGGCGCGGCACTCGCGCCGGTCCTTTTCTGCCTATGCCTAATGATCTTGTCACAATCGCTTCCTTCCCCAATGCCGCAGAAGCCGAAGTCGCGCGTCTGGCGCTAGACGCAGAGGGGATCAAAAGCTGTTTGGCAGACGAGGGCCTTGTGACCAATGTATGGCTGCTGGGCAACGCGGTCGGCTACGTGAAGCTCCAGGTGGCAGTCAGCGACGCCGAGCGTGCTCAAGTTCTGCTTGGAACGTCAACGGGGGAGTGGCCAAGCGATGCGGAAGAAGAAGCGTTCGCTGGCGATGAGGAAGAGACCGAATCACCGATTACTGCTGCTGGGGATGAAGAAGCGCGTCGGGCGTGGCGAGCCGCAATCTTCGGCGTCCTGTTTTGTCCGCCCCTGTTGAATCTGTATTCCGTCTATGTGCTGATCCCCTTGGAGGCTCCGAGCCGAAGTTGAGTTTGAGTTCACGTGGTCGCCGGCATGTTCTCTACGCACTCGTGGTCGATGGGCTGGTTTTTGCATTCGTATTCGCTGTTTTCAAGCAGTTGTGAGACTGATGCTACTTTTAGCCGTGTGATGCCACCCGTCGTCCCTCCGCCGCCGCTCCGCGGCGGAGATCGAAATGCCCAAAACCAAAAAGCGCAAGCGAGGAAATGGCTTGGTTCTGCCTCGCTGGCACTCGGGTTAGCGTCGCTTTGCCCAGCAGCACCGCAACTTTAGAACACCACAGCTTCTAGCGTTTCTTGCGTTCGCCCGCCGCGGCTGCGATGATACGTTGATCCCGGATTAGACTGCGTCCGACTTGGGTGACGATGAACTCGCTCACGTTTCTTAACCAACCGCTGCTGTGGGGCATGGCTCTGGCGGCGATCCCGATCGTCATCCATTTGCTCTTTCGACGGCGTTTTCGCCGCGTCGACTGGGCGCCGATGCACTACCTCAAGCTGTCGATTCAACGCAACCGCCGCCGGGTGCGCATCGAGCAGTTGCTACTGCTCATGCTGCGGACGCTGCTCATCCTGCTGTTGTTCTTTTTCGTGGCCCGGCCGGTGATGCACGCCGCGGGGCTCGGCAAGTGGCTCGGTGGACGCAGCCGCACCAGCCAGATCCTGGTCATCGACGATTCGCTGAGCATGGGTTATCGGGAAGGCGGCCGTTCGGCGTTCGATCGCGCGAAGGAGCTGGCCGTCTCGCTGCTCGACGGCGTGGCGCAAAAAGACCGCTTTACGCTACTGGTGGCGTCACGGCCCCGGCAGCCGCTGTTGCACGAGGTCGAGCTTGTCAGCCGCGACGAGGCGGCAGGGCTTATTTCCAAACTGGAGCCGACCGACGCCTTCGTCTCCTGGGAGCCGGTCGTGCAGAAGATCGATGAACTGCTCACGAGCGGCTCCTATCCCATTCGCGACGTGGCGCTCATTACCGATCTGCGGCGCGCGGGCTGGGACGAAACGATCAGCTCGATCGGCGACCGTTGGTCGTCGCAGCAGATCGAGATGCGCATCTTCGACGCCGGCAGCGAGAGCACGGCCAACGCCGCCTTGAGCGAGCTGACGCAGCTCGATCGCCTGGCAATGGTCGGCGCCGCCACGCGGTTTCAGGCCACGATACACAACGCCAGCCAGCGCGAGTTGGCGGGCGCCAACGCTACCTGGACCGTCGACGGCAAGCCGACGCTCTTGCAGCTTCCCACCATCGCCGCCGGCGAGACCGCCCGCGTCGACCTCAGCGCGGTCTTTCAAGAAGCCGGTCCGCATCACGTCGAATTCGCTTTGCCCGACGACGCCCTGCGCGCTGATAACCGTCGCACGGCGGTCTGCCAGGTGCGCGAGCAAGTCAACATCCTGCTGGTCGACGGCGAGCCGTCGAGCGAGCCGTTGTCGGGCGAAGTCGACTTTCTGGCTCTCGCCTTGGCCATCGGCGCGACCGACGCCGATGCCTTTCGCGTGCAGGTTGTGACCGATGCCGAATGGTCGACGCTCGCGTCCGCTGAGAGCGACCTGATCGTGCTCGCCAACGTCGGCAATCTCACGCCCGAACAAGCTGCCCGGCTCGAACGGCAGGTGGCGTCGGGCACCGGCCTGATGATCTTTCCCGGCGAGCAAGTCGATGCCGCGGCTTATGCACAGTTGCTCTATCGCGACGGCGAAGGGTTGCTGCCGGCCCTGCCGGAAACGACGGCCGACGAAGAATTCACGGGGCTGGTGCTGGAAGGCGGCGCTGCCGGTCCGCTCGACGCACTCAAGCAGCTCAGCCCGGCGGTGCTGGAGCGAATCAAGGTGCGACGCTTCTTGCAGGTGCGGTTGGACGAGCAGCAGCATCCCGAGGTGCGCGTGCTGGCGCGATGGAACAACGCCGAATCGTCGCCGGCCGTGTTGGAAAAGCAATACGGCCGCGGCCAGGTGCTGCTTTGGACGGTCACGGCCGACAAGGCGTGGAGTGATTGGCCGACCGAACCCAGCTACGTGCTCGGCATGCGCGAAGCCGCGGCTGCCGTCGTCCGCTCCGACGGCGGTGCTCACGAGCTGACGGCCGGCGACGTTTTGCGTCTGGCCTTGCCCGAAGGCGTTCAGCTTGGCTCGCCCGCCCCGACGGTCGAGTGCCCTGCCGCCGACAAGCCACAGGTGGTTCATTTGGAAGATGGTTCTCTTACGTATGCCGACACGCGCCGCGCCGGCCTTTACAAATTGAGCTGGAACGTCGCCGGCACGGGCGATCGGACCGATTTGTTTGCCGTCTTGCCGGACCGTCGCGAGAGTCAACTGGCGCGGATCGCCGCCGAGCAGCTTCGGAGCCTCTGGGGATC
>DASSFG010000384.1:0-7909 GCA_035694685.1 Pirellulales bacterium | reverse complement strand
GGAGCGACCTTTCTTTCGTCCTGCCCGTTGCTGGACTCCGGCCGACACATCAAAAAAGAAAGCGGCTCCGCCGCAAGCCAGAGCGGCGATAAATCGCCGCACTCCAAAGGGTTGCGGCCCCTTCGGCGCGGTCGCTCCTCGTCGCGGTGGAAATGAATTAACGAATTGTGTGGAACGAAGCACGTTCCCCCCCGAAAGCTGCACTGAACGCCTGTGCGAAAACGGGGCCATTGTTGGTCCTGGCGTCGCCGAACACTACTATCCATAGGTACGTACAGTACTTAGGGATGTTGCGGGGCAATAGTCAAGTGGTTTTTCCTTGCACATTTTTGGTTTGTGCTTTAATCTCAAGGCATTACTGGGTTTGCCGGCTGCGCAAACGCGACCGGCGAGAACCCACTGAGAGCGGTAAGGGGCGTGATCCATAGAAGGAGGCTGGAGCGTTGTCCGAACTTTTGACACTATCCGCCACCGTGAGCGACCAGGACGAAATCTTCGATAAGATCAAGCTGGCTATTCACGATCGCGTGACGATTGAGTTTGAATATCGCGAACTGGACGATCGCAGCACGGTACGTGTGGTGAACCCCCACCTGCTTGGGCTGATGGATAATTCGGCGACGATGGACGCCTATCAGATCGGCGGCGAAAGCTGCGAGGGCCGTTTGCCAGGCTGGCGCCGCTTCCGCCTGGCCAACATCGTCAGACTGAAGCGCAGCAGTAACCGTTTCGAGCCTCGATCGGAGTTCAGAATGGTGCCCCGGCGTTGGAAGGGCGTGTTCGAATCGGTGAACCGCATTCACCGCCACATCGCGGGCAAACGCTCGATGGACGAGTAGCCGCCACCGCTTGTGATAACGACGGTTCTCTACAACGGCGTCATGACCGTCGTGACGGCGATGGCGCTGTGGAGTGCCCGGCGCGACGGCCGGCCGAGGGCATGCTTCCTCGACGCCTCGGTGGTTGGCGCCGTGGCGGTGTTGTTACCCTTCGGCCTGGCCGACGATCACTTTCGCGCCATACGGCTGATTTGTTATGGGCTGTTCGGTTTTCTGGCCGCCACATGGGCTGGCTGCGCTTGGCTGTTGCGGCGTTCCCATCGCCGATCGGCGGCTTTATTCGCCCTGGGCTGTTTGGCGATCGCGGTCGTTGCGGTCGATGGCTTCTGGATCGAGCCGCATTGGCTTGAGGTGTCGCGCATCCAGCTCGTGAGCGACAAACTAAATACGCCGGTGAAAGTCGCCCTGCTCGCCGACTTGCAGACGGACGAAATCGGCGATTACGAGCGAATGGTCATCGAACGAATCGTGGCGGAACAGCCTGATTTGATCCTGTTGGCCGGCGATTACATACAGGAGTGGGACAGCGCCCGCCACATGGAACTGCTCGTCGAGCTGCGCGACTTGCTCAACCGTTGCGGGTTCTCTGCTCCGCTGGGCGTTTACGCTGTGCGTGGAAACGTCGACGCGGGTGATTGGGACGATGCTTTTCTTGGCACCGACGTAACAATCGTGCCTCGTTCGCAGTCGTTTTCCGCAGGGGACTTGTTAGTCAGTTGCCTTTCCATGCGAGATTCCTTTTCGACGGATGTAACCGTTGCCGAGGACGAGCGATTTCAGATTGTGCTCGGCCACTGTCCCAACTTTGCCTTGGGCGACGTGCGGGGAGACCTGCTAGTGGCGGGCCATTGTCACGGCGGGCAAGTGCAGGTGCCGTGGTTCGGGCCGCTCGTAACGCACGCACGCGTGCCGCGCTCCTGGGCCGCGGGCGTGACGCGACTTTCCGGTGGAAGGACGCTTGTCGTATCGCGCGGCGTGGGCATGGAGCGCGGGGCTGCCCCTCGTTTGAGGATTCTTTGCCGGCCGGAGTTAATCTTCCTTGAATTGTTGCCCAAAAGCGAGCGGGAGGCGTCAGCCTCGCGGTGAGAGGTGCTCTGGCACAAAAATGGCTCCAGCATTACACTTCCGCTCAATAGTGTCCAATCGTGTCGCTCCAGGCAAGCGCCTGAGTTATCGAGACCTCGAGGAGGCGAACCGTGCTTAAATTGTCGCTCTGGCCATACTTAGGAGCAGTGGCAGGTATTGTTTTGACTGTGCAGGCCGCTTGGGCGGTTCCTCCCGCTGAAACGCTCCTGCCTGAATCGACCAAGGGCTTCGTCGTGACGGCCGACATCGACACGCTCCTCGATCGCTGGGATCAATCACCGTTGGGCAAGTTGCTCAATGATCCTTTAATGAAGCCGTTCAAAGAAGATCTGCGGCGGCAGATCAAGGAAAAATGGGCCAAGTCGCATGTGCGGTTGGGCATCAAGATAGAAGACCTGCAGGGCATCGCCACGGGCGAGGCCTGTCTGGCAGTGCTGATGCCCAAGGGCGAAGATGCGTCGCTCGTCGTGCTGGCCGACGTTACCGGCAAAGAAAAGGAGGCCGCGGCAAGGCTCGACAAGGTTGCCGCCACGCTTAAGTCGCAGGGAGCCAAGGCCACCCGGCAAAAACTACCAGGTGTCGAGATCAGCGTTTTCGACACCGCGCCCAAGCAAGCCGGCCAGCGGCCAACGACGACCGTCCATTTCATCAAGCGCGGGCTGTTCGTGGCCACGGACAGCGTGCCGCTGGCGCGGGAAATCGCTGCGCGGCTCGAACACGCCAAGGCGGAGCATTCGCTGGCGTCGGTCGGTGCTTACCAGATTGTGATGAAGCGGTGCCGCGAGGCCGATCCCGACTTGCAGCCCGACTTGCGGTGGTTCATGGAACCGATTGGCCTGGCCGAGGCCATGCGCACTTGGGAGACCAACCGCCGCAAGGGCAGCACCGATTACTTGAAGGTCGCCAAGAACCAAGGTTTTACCGCGGTCAAAGGCATCGGCGGCTTCGCCAATCTGTCGATCAACGGCTACGGCGTTCAACACCGCACCTATGTTTATGCTCCGCCGCCCTATCAGTTGGCGATGCGGATGGCCGTGTTTCCCAACGGCGGCGACTTTACGCCGCCCGACTGGGTCTCGCGCGACGTGTCGAGTTACATGTCGTTCCAGACTGACATGCTCAACGCTTTCGACCACTTTGATACGCTGTTCGATGAGATCTATGGCGAAGAGGGCGTCTGGAAAGACACGCTTGACAGCATCGAAGAAGATCCCAATGGTCCGCAGATCAACTTGCGCCGCGACCTCGTGCAGCATCTTGGTGACCGGGCCACCGTGATCACCGATTACGAATCGCCCATTACTCCCACCAGTCAGCGCCGCCTGCTGGCCATCGAAGCCAAGAAGGCCGACAAGCTGGCCACGGCCATCGATCGTTCGATGACCGGCGACGAACGAGCACGTAAGATTGAAATCGAGGGTTGCGACGTCTGGGAAATCATTCCCGACGAAGACACCGTGCCCGAGTTGGAAATCGACGACGGCAGCACAGGACGTCGGCGGCGGCTCATCGAAAGAGAAGAGGGCAACCGTGAGGTGACTCTGACAAATTCGGCGGTGACGGTGGCTAAGGGGTACTTGATGGTCGCCTCGCATGTCGATCTGCTGCGCAAGGTGTTGGCAAACGTCGACGCCCGGCAAAAGCTCGTTAACGATCGCGACTATCAGATGGTGGCCGCCGAATTGCCCAAGCTCGGCTCGAACAACGATTGTGCCCGCGGCTTTTCTCGCACCGACGAGCAATTTCGCGTGATGTATGAGCTGTTCCAGCAGGGCCGGTTGCCCGAGGCCGACACCTTCTTGGCTCATTTCATCAATTTTGTGGTGGGCGAAGAGAAGGAAGGCGTGACTCGCAAGCCGCGGCTGGACGGCAGCAAGCTGCCGGAGTACAAAGTCGTACAACATCACCTCGGTCCCGCCGGCACCTTTGTAACAAGCGAGAAACAAGGCTGGTTCGTCGTGGGCTTCACCGCCGGCGGCAACGCACAACTCGCCAAAGAAGCACGGGCGGCGAACACGAAGTAGCCGCACTTAGTAAAGGGCAATGAAAAATCACTACGACGCGATCGTGCTGGGGGTCGGCGGCGTGGGGAGTGCGGCCCTTTGCCACCTCGCTCGTCGTGGGCTGCGCGTGCTCGGCATTGAGCGCTTTTCGCCCGGCCACGCGCGTGGCAGCTCCCACGGCGGCACGCGCATCATCCGCCAGGCGTATTTTGAGCACCCCGATTATGTGCCGCTCGTGTTGCGCGCCTGGCAACTCTGGGACGAGCTTGCCGAGCGTCGTGGCGAGCCCATGTACGAAGAAGTCGGTCTGCTCCAAGTAGGGCCCCCGCAGGGCGAAGTGGTGCAAGGCGTGCTGGCCAGCGCTCGCCAACACGCTCTGGAAGTCGAAGAATTGGACGCCGACGAGATCAGCCGCCGCTGGCCTGGATTTCACGCCACCAGCGAACTGACTGGCGCCTATGAGCGCCGCGCCGGCTATCTGCACGTCGAACGGTCGGTGTTGGCCCATGTCGCTGAGGCAGTCGCCGCCGGCGCGGAGCTGGCGTGCGACCGCACGGCGGTGAGTTGGCGCTGCGAGGGTCCGGACGTTGTCGTCTCGACCGATCGCGAAGAAATCGGCGCGGCCAAGCTCGTGCTCGCGGCCGGTCCCTGGGCGGCCGGTCTTTTGGCCGATTTCGCCGTCCGGCTGGCAGTCTTGCGTAAGCCGGTATTTTGGCTCGCCACACGCGACGATTCCTATCGCGCAGCGCGTGGTTGCCCCTGCTTTCTGTATGAGCTGCCGTCGGGCATTTTCTACGGCGTTCCCCAGCTCGACGAGCGCGGCGTGAAGGTAGCCGAGCACACGGCGGGCGACGTCGTCGACGATCCGCTCAGCGTCGACCGCAACCTGCACACCGGCGACCGCGACCGCGTCGCTCGTTTTGCCGCCGACTACCTGCTGCGGGCGAGCGGTGAGGTGAGCGACCACTCCGTGTGCATGTATACGATGACACCCGATCGGCATTTCATCGTCGACCATCACCCCAGCTTTTCGCAGGTGATCGTGATTGCCGGCCTATCCGGGCACGGCTTCAAATTCATTCCGGTTCTCGGCGAAGTCGCCGCCGACCTCGTCATCGACGGAACCACCACCCTGCCGATCGATTTTCTAAGGATGATTCGCTTCCACGGCGATTAAAGCAGCCTGGGGAAAATAATCTACCGGCTGACGCCGGCGGAACAGTCAGAAAATGCAAAATGCAAAACGCAAAATGGCATGATGGCGGCGGCCGTACGATGGCGCATCCGCTTGCGCCATTTTTCGTTTTGCATTTTTCGTTTTGCATTTTGCATTAGCGGAAGGCTAAACGGCCGGTTATTAGTGCGGCCAACGGCCGTGCCCGCGCGTTCCGCTGGGCGCATCAAAATTCTGCCGGCCCTGCTTGACAGCCAAGCACTCGGATGTACACTAAGCGGCATCGGAGGCACATTGCCTTCCGGCCCGCGGCGTCGGCGGCTTTAGCCGCTGAACGGCGGGGAAGTTCTCTTACCCAGTCAGGCAGGCGCCTGCCGGTCGCGTTACGCCGTCGAGTGACGCCTAGACCAACTCTTTTCGGTCGCTTCTTTGAAACCCGCTCGTAGTCTGCTCGCTCGCGCGCAGGCCGTTACGTCGTAGGTCAGGCTTTTAGCCTGACGCCCTCTCGACTGAATGCCTGACCTGCTGCTTCGCGCGCTGGCCCGCCGAGCATGTCCAGTCGGTTCCTTGCACAGGAGAGTTTGCCATGTCGTCGTTCGATGTTGGGGCATTTCTGGAATTGGAAGAGCTTTATTGCCGTTTGTTGTCGGGCAGCCTTGCCGATTACCGCGCCACGTGGCGGCTGTTTGCCGACAATCGCCGCTACCGCCGCGAGCTCGACTCGGCCGCGCGCAACCTGCTGCGCCGCCGCGGTCTGAAACGCGGAGTGGCAGCCGAACGCGCCGCCGACATCGTCCAAGACGCGCTCCTGCTGCTGGCCGCCTGCCTCGAGCGCCGTCCCGACCTGGGCTTCAACCCACGCTACGGACGCGAACGCTTTCCTGGCTGGCTGCGCGCCGTCATTCGCTCGCACTGCCGGCAGGTGTTGCGCCGTGAGCGCCGCAGACGCCCTCAACCGGTCGACGATGAATGGGCGGCCATCGCCGGGCCAACGGTCGAATGGCAAGCCGAACTCGCCGACGCCTGCAATCTGCTCGAAGCGCCGCTGCGAGAAGTCGTGACCGCTTTCCGCGAGCTGGGCTCGATCGAACGGGTCGCCGCGCGGCTCGGACTGACCCGGAGCACCACCTGGCGGTGGTTTCGTCGTGCCCTCGGCGAGTTGCGCCGCGATTGTACGCCGTTCGCCGCCAGCGGCCGGCTGGTGGGTGATGCCAACGTGCGGCAAAGCTGGTGAAAAAATTTTTTGCCGGCCGTGAGAAATTTTCGCCGCTCGATGCATAGATACTTATGGAGACATACGTACATCAACAAACTCCTTACCGGAGCGTCTGCTCATGCCGCCCCTGTTGCGTCCCAAGATCCTCGTGCTCGGCGACTTCATGCTCGACGTTTATACCCGCGGCCGGGTCGAACGGCTCAGCCCGGAGGCGCCGGTGCCCGTGTTGTGCAGCGAAGGCGAAGAGGCGCGATTGGGCGGCGCCGGCGCCGTGGCTGCCTTACTGGCCTCCCTCGGCTGTCATCCGCTTCCCGCCGGCGTGGTCGGCAACGATTCCGCCGGCGAGTTCATAAATAGGCTCCTTCGTACGGTCCAGGAAGATGCCGTGGCGGCATCGCGCGGTGGGCTGGCTGACAAGGAGACAAGGGGACGGGGAGACAAGGAGAAGCTGCTGGCCAGCGAACGTTCTTTCTCTCCTTGTCTTGTTGTCCCCTTGTCTCCTTGTCGCGCAGAATCGTGCCGGCGTGGCGGCGGACAGGATCCGCCAACACCACCGTTGCTCGTCGCTCATGCCCGCCCGACGACGGTGAAACAGCGTTTCATCGGCCAATCGTGCGGCCGGCAGGGGCAACAACTGCTGCGCGTCGACCGCGAGGTGTGCCGGCCGCTGGCAGGAGAGATTGAAGAGGGGCTGCTCTCGGCCGCGTTGGCCGCTCTTGAAGAGGCGGCTGCCGTGCTCATCTCCGACTATGGCAAGGGCGTTTGCACTCCCACGATCGTCGGGCGAGTGATCGCCGCCGCGCGCCGGCGGCGTTTGTCCGTGCTGGTCGACCCGCGGCGCGGCGCCGACTACCGGCTTTATCGCTGGGTGAACGTGATCAAGCCCAACCGCCACGAAGCAGGTGAAGCGACCGGCCGCAGCATTCGCGCTCGGGCCCAAGCCTTCGCCGCCGGCAAAGAGCTTTGTACCCGTTGGGGTTTTCAGGCCGCCGTCATCACGCTCGACGCCGACGGCCTGGCGCTCGTCACCGCCGACGGCGAACGTCACTTTGCCGCTCGCCCGCGTGAAGTGGCCGACGTCACCGGCGCGGGCGACACGGTGCTCGCCGTGCTTGGCGCCGCGCTGGCGCGCGGCTTGGAGTTGGCTGACGCTTGCCAGCTCGCCGTCACCGCCGCCGGCTTGCAGGTCGAGCGGTCTGGAGTGTCGCCCGTCTCGTGGAGCGAGATCGCCTCTGTAGGGAACGCCCTCTGTGGCGTTCCGCCGGCCGCGGAAAGAAACGACAAGGAGACAAGGGGACAAGGAGACAAGGAGCTTTCTCTAAACAGCCCGTGCCCTCCTGCTCCTTGTCCCCTTGTCCCCTTGTCTCCTTGTCAGCCGATTTCTGTGGAAGATCTC
The DNA here is from genome assembly GCA_035694685.1 of Pirellulales bacterium. Classification (GTDB taxonomy): domain Bacteria; phylum Planctomycetota; class Planctomycetia; order Pirellulales; family JAICIG01; genus DASSFG01. The sequence continues at coordinate 195 of DASSFG010000384.1, read as the reverse complement.
AAAGACCACCTTGCGCTCCACCGCGTTAACGGGCACCGCATCACCTTCACCAACGGCTGCTTCGACCTCTTTCACGCCGGGCACCTGCACTGCCTGATGGCCGCGAAGGCGCTCGGCGACGTGCTGGTGGTGGCCATCAATAGCGACGCCGGCGTGCGACGGCTGAAAGGCGCCCCGCGGCCGATCGTCGGCCAG
>DASSFG010000383.1:0-2206 GCA_035694685.1 Pirellulales bacterium | reverse complement strand
ACGAAATTCTTCGCAGGATGCGCTTCCGCGTGCGCTAGCCCCACGGCCTGAAATTCCAGTTCACGGTGAACCAATACACGACGACCTGCTCGATAACTATCCAACGCTCAAGCCCGAACACATTCGCGCGGCCCTTCAGTACGCCGCAGCAGTCGTAGGCATGGATCAGAGCATCTACGACTAACGGCGAGCGGCAATGAAATATCTGGCCGACGAAAACATCGCTGCCAAAATTGTGACGACCGGCTCAACTCGCCGCCAGACTTCTCACGAAGTCTGCTACGAGATTTCGCCTTGACGCGGCGCTCGGGCGCACGTCTAATGGCACAAGCGAATGCGAGATCGCCGTGAGGCTTTCCGCCCGGCGCAATGAAGTTAGCTTCTTCCGCAGCGGTATCCTTGCGAGTCCCCAGGCTTCGGCAAGGTTACTTTTGCTCTCGGCCGTACCGATTGGCCGGTCGCGTATTTACGCGGCCGAGCACGCCCCGTCTCTCTAAACGAAGAGACGAAACGCCGATAGAGATTCTCTGCACGCCTGCCGCTTTACCGGCAGCCAGTGGTCTGGCTGCGGGCGGCGAACACGATTCACTTTGAGGTAGCATGACTCAGTTTTCCGATCTCGGCCTCGCCGAGCACCTTCTTCGCGCCGTCCGCGACGAGGGCTACCAGACTCCCACTCCCATCCAGGCCCAGGCCATCGGCCCGGTGCGCGAAGGCCGCGACCTGATCGGCTGCGCCCAGACCGGCACCGGCAAAACCGCCGCCTTCGCCCTGCCTTTGCTCCACCGGCTCGCACAGAAAGAATGCCACGTCACCGGCCGCGGCCGTAAAATCCGCGTGCTCGTGCTTGCCCCCACCCGCGAGCTGACGAGCCAGATTGGCGAAAGCTTCAGCACCTACGGGCGACATCTCAAGTTGCGCTGCACGTTGGTTTACGGCGGCGTTAGCCAGAACCCGCAAGTTCGCGCCTTGAACCAGGGCGTCGACATTCTCGTGGCGACGCCGGGCCGGCTGCTCGACCTGATGAATCAGGGCTTTGTCGACCTGTCGAAGGTCGAAACGCTGGTGCTCGATGAGGCCGACCAGATGCTCGACATGGGTTTCATCCACGACCTGCGGCGGATTGTGGCCAAAGTGCCGGCCAGCCGCCAGACCCTCTTGTTTTCCGCCACCATGCCGCCCGAGATTCGCAGCCTGGCCGCAAGCTGGTTGCGCGATCCGGTGACTGTGCAGGTGGCCGCCGTTTCGGCCCCGGCCGAACGCATCAGCCAATCCGTCTACTTCGTCGAGCAGCGCAACAAGCCGCACCTGCTCGTGCATTGGCTCAAGCACACGCGCTCGAGCCGCACCTTGGTCTTCACGCGCACCAAGCACGGCGCCGACAAGGTCGTGCGGCACCTCGGCAAGTCGGGCATTCGTGCCGAGGCAATTCACGGCAACAAGAGCCAGTCGGCCCGCGAACGGGCGCTCAAGCTATTCAAGTCGCAGCACCCGCCGGTGCTGGTGGCCACGGACATTGCCTCGCGCGGTCTCGATATCGACGACGTTGCGCACGTGGTCAACTTCGACATCCCGCTCGTGCCCGAAGCGTACGTGCATCGCATCGGGCGGACCGCACGGGCAGGCGCTTCGGGCGAGGCCGTGTCGTTTTGCGACGCCGAAGAGCGCGCTCGCCTGAAGGCCATCGAGCGGTTGACGCGGCAAACGCTGCTCGTGCAAAAGAACCATCCCGACTACCCCACACGTCCGGCGCCCGTCATCCAGCCGCCCGAGCCGGGGAGCACGGCACAACCCTCGCGACGGCCGCGCGGTCAACGGCGAAACGATAAGCAGGCGAATGGACAGGCCCAGCCAAAATCCGCCGACCGGCGCCGCAAGAAGCGGTATCGAGCTCGGCTGGGCGCGCGTTGACGTGCAATCGTCGGGGGTTTGAAAATCGAAAGGGCGGGAGAAACTCGGTTGCGAGCACCCCTCAGGAAATGACGAATGTGGAATGACGAATGACGAAAGAATGACGAAGGGCGACTGGGGTCGCGCCGCCCGCGTGCTACTGGGAGGCTGTCCATTCAACATGGCAGCGCGGCAAGGCGAGCTGGATTCGTTTCACGCCTGCCAGCGTGACTTTCGTTCCGCGCAGGTCCAACGCCACCAGCGCCGGCATCTTGGTGAATGGGCCCAGATCGTCATCGCTCAGCGGCGTATCGGC
>DASSFG010000382.1:0-4288 GCA_035694685.1 Pirellulales bacterium | reverse complement strand
GGTGTGATGCTCTACGTCAGCCCGTCCGTCGGTCGGGTGCTTGGCTATCGACCCGAGGGCCTGATTGGCCGCAACTTGTTCGCCCTCGTTCACCCCGACGACCTGGCTGCGACGCTCGAATCGTTTCGCGAGAGCGTCGCCCAACCTGGTGCGCGCCGCTGGCGAGAATATCGTTTTCGCCACCACGATGGGTCGTGGCGGTTTCTCGAGTCCGACGCGCGAAGCTGGCTCGATCATCCCGAGTTGCACGGCGTGGTGGTCAACTCGCGCGACGTTACGGAATCGCGCTCGGCCCAAGAGCGGCTCGTGCGCAGCGAGCGCCAGTTGGCGGCGGCGCAGGCGCTGGCTCACGTCGGAAGTTGGGAATGGGAAATTGCCGACAACCATTTTACTTGCTCGGCCGAAATGGCGCGGATACTTGGCGTCGGCCAAACTCAGATCGACTACGAGACGTTCCTGGAGTGCCTGCACCCCGACGACCGCCAGCGCACGCATCAGACGCTCGAATCCGTGCGGCGGCATCATCAACCGTTCAATCTCACGCAGCGCTTCATGCGGCCCGACGGCATGTTGCGCACCGTCGTGTCGTTCGGCGGCATTGTGCTCGATGAGCTCGGACAGACGCTGCGCATCTTTTGCGCCTGCCAGGACGTGACCGAGCGGCGTCAACAAGAAGGGGCGTTGCGCCGCGAGCGGCAGTTTTCCGAACGTCTGATCGAGAGCAGCGTCGATGGCATCCTGGCCTTCGACCGCAACTTCGTCTACACGGTCTGGAACCCCGGCATGGAGCGGCTAACGGGGCTCGGCCGACATGAGGTGCTCGGGCGCAACGCCTTTGAGATCATCCCATATTGGGCCGAGTCCGGCGAGGACGCCTTTTACCGTCAGGCCCTCAGCGGCGAAAACGTGGTGGCCCAGGACCGCCGTTATCGAGCCGCCAACGGCGATCGAGAGGCCTTTTTCGAGGGTTATTATTCGCCGCTGCGCAGCGAGGCGGGCGAGATCATCGGTGGCCTGGCCGTCATCCGCGATACGACGGATACGAAGCAGCTCGAAATACAAATGCAACACGCTCAGAAGCTCGAAACGCTGGGCGTGCTGGCGGGCGGCATCGCCCACGATTTCAATAATCTGTTGATGGTCATCCTGGGTAACGCCGAGCTGGCCGCCCTGCAGTTGCCGGCCGACGCCCCCGCCCGTGAAAGCGTCGGCCAGATCGAGACGGCCGCCGCGCGTGCCGCCGACCTGTGCAAACAAATGCTGGCCTATTCGGGCAAAGGCAAGTTCGTCGTCAAGCCGCTCGATCTTTCCAGCCTGGTCAGGGAGATGGCGGAGCTGCTGGAAATTGCCGTCGCCAAGAAAGGGACGCTCAGGTACGAACTGACGGAGGGCTTGCCCGCGGTCGAAGCCGATACGGCCCAACTGCAACAGGTGGTGATGAACCTGATTACCAACGCGGCCGACGCCATTCAGCCCGGCAAAGGCGAAGTCGTGGTGAAGACGCTCGCCTTCGCGGCCGACGCCGAATACCTGGCGCGCTGCTATCACGACGAAAACGTGGCGGAGGGACTGTACGTGTGCTTGGAGGTGGCCGACAACGGTTGCGGCATGGACGAGGAGACCGAGGCACGCATTTTCGATCCGTTTTTCACCACCAAGTTCACGGGGCGTGGATTGGGCATGGCTGCGGTGCTGGGAATCATCCGTGGCCATCATGGAGCCATTCATCTCGACAGTGCGCCAGGCAAGGGCACTACGATTCGCGTGATGTTTCCGCCTTCGGTCAAGGCGCCGCGAGGTTTTGCCAAGGAGACGCCAGCGTTCGACTCCTGGCGCGGCACAGGGACGGTGCTGGTGGTCGACGACGAGCCAATGGTGCGACAGGTGGCCACGGCTATTTTGGAAAGTGTCGGCCTGATGGTGAAAACGGCGGCAAACGGCGAGGAGGCCGTCGAAATCTTCCGCCAGGCCGCGGGCGCCATCGACCTGGTACTGATGGATATGACCATGCCGCACATGAACGGCGAAGACGCCTTTGCGCGGCTGCGCGAAATCGACCCGAAGGTGCGCGTTGTCATGGCCAGCGGTTACAGTGCGCACGACGCCACCAACCACCTCACCTCGAAAAACCTCGCCGGTTTCATTCAGAAACCGTACCGCGCGGCCGAGTTGGTAGCCAAGCTGCGCGGCTTACTGGAACGGTAGTACGGTGACGGTAGACTCCATTCGTTTAGCCGGCGGGCCAACGGCCCCCGCGGCGGCCGTCTCTTAACACGGAATTCGTCCCTTCTGGTTTGGGAACGCATTAAGTCCCTCGCCGAATTTTCATTGCGGCCCAAAAAAAGAAGCGACGCTCGCGGGGGCCGCTGGCCCGCCGGTTAAACGAGCCGGGCCGCATACAATCGCAGCCTACTTGTCATCAAAACTGGATACTTGTTGCGCCGCCAAAGGTAAACTATGCTATCACGACGAAGCGGGGAACGATCTCTCACCACGAAAGCGATACTATGGCTCGTAGACCGTCGGCTGAAAACTTGAATAAAACCGAACATGTGCATCGCTACCTGGCACGGCACCCGGACGCTCGGCCCAAAGAGATATACGATGCACTCACCGCGGAAGGCATCGATATTTCGAAGGCCCTTATCAATCGTGTCCTGTATGGTCCAAACGCGGCGCGCAAGAAGAAGCGCCGCGGTCCGCGTGCCAAGAGTGTGCCGGCTGCCAACGGCAGTGCCCAGCTTTCGCTGGAACACCTGATCGCCGCCAAGAAACTGGCCAATCACCTCGGCAGCGTCGAGTCGGCCAAGCAGGCCGTCGACGCCCTGGCCAGGCTCAGCGGTTAGTCGTCGATGTCCGACGCCCCGCGCACAGGCTCGTTGCTGGTCATCTTTCTCACGGTCTTTATCGACTTGCTCGGCTTCGGCATCGTGCTGCCGCTGTTGCCGATCTACGGTGAGGATTTCGCCAGCCAGTACCCGCTGACGGACAAGCAAGTAGGCTGGTTGATCGGACTGCTGATGTCGAGTTTTTCGGCCATGCAGTTTCTCTTTCTGCCGGTGTGGGGCCGGTTGTCCGACCGCTTCGGACGCCGGCCGATTATTTTGATTGGCCTGGCTGGTTCGACGTTCTTCTACGCCATGTTCGGCGTGGCCGCCATGCTGCGCAGTTTGCCTTGGCTGTTTATCACGCGCATCGGCGCCGGAATCGCCGGGGCGACGATTTCGACCGCCCAGGCGTATATTGCCGACACCACCAGCAAAGAGTCGCGGGCGAAAGGCATGGCGCTGATCGGCGCGGCTTTCGCGCTGGGCTTCACCCTAGGCCCGATGATCGGCGCGGCGGCGCTGTTTCTGGGCCGACGCCTGGCCGAAAGCCCCTGGCCAGGTTTCGTCGCCTCGGGCATGTCCGCCCTCGCGCTGCTGTTGGCGCTGTTCAAGTTGCCCGAGTCATTGACGACAGGCAGCTCTTCGGCACGTCGCACGCTATTTGACCGTTCGGCGCTGCAAGCAGCCCTTTCCGTGCCGTCGGTCGGTCTGTTGTTGCTCACGGCGTTCATTGCGGTATTTTCGTTCGCCAACTTTGAGTCGACGCTGTCGGTACAGATCGAGCACCTGGCCGGCGGCCAGGGAGAGGGCGACGCGCCGATCTTAGGTTGGTTCATGCGCAACATTCGTGCGTTGGGCTACGAAGATCCGAAAGACGTGGCGATCATCGTGGTGTGCGCGGCGTTTGCCTATTTGGGCATCATCCTGACGCTGGCGCAAGGCGTGCTTGTGCGGCGGTTGGCTGACCGGCTGAGCGAAGGCACGATGGCAATTGCCGGCGGATTTTCGGCGCTGGTGGGTTTTGCTTTGCTGGCTTGGGCGACGACGCGTGGCGATTTCGTGCTGTTGCTGGGCGCGATGGCGGTGGAAGTGCTGGGGTTCGCATTGGTCAACCCGTCTCTGCAATCGCTCATTTCACGGCGCAGCGATCCGGCCCAGCAGGGAAGCATTCTCGGGCTTTCGCAAAGTGCCACCTCGCTGGCGCGCATCCTGGGACCCGTGTTTGGACTGAGACTCTTCAAGCAATCGCCCGAGCTGCCGTACTACGGAGCCGCCGGTTTAATGGTGCTGGCACTCGTTCTGATCGTGATCAGCGTGCGTTCGGGCGGCGATTTCTCATAGCGATTTGTCTGCTCCGAAGAAGCGATAAAGCTCTAGGCCCGGCCGCCGCTTGGCCGTACAATTCCGCAAAGTACATGGCGACCGCGGAAGAGGTAACCACCGCAGCCGAGCGGTTGTGG
>DASSFG010000381.1:0-3344 GCA_035694685.1 Pirellulales bacterium | reverse complement strand
CGGTGCCTTCGGGGCGCCGTTGGCGGCCGGTTATACCACACGGGCTTTTGTCGACTTACGTGAGAAATTATCTGAAGCATCGTCAATCCAAAGCCGCCAAATGCGATCGATTCCTCCCCCCTCTTTTCGCACCGTCACGCTAGGTTGTAAGGTCAACCAGTACGAAACGCAGTTCGTGCGCGAGGGGCTGGAACTGGCGGGCTATCGTGAAGCGGTCGAGAGCGAAGCGGCCGACCTCTGTGTCGTCAATACCTGTACCGTCACCACCGAAGGCGACGCCAAAAGCCGGCAGACCATCCGCCAGCTCGCGGCACGCAATCCGGGCACGCGCATCGTGGTGATGGGCTGCTACGCTACGCGCGCGCCCGATGAAGTCGCCGGTCTGCCCGGAGTGGTCGAAGTGCTCCGCGACAAGCGAGAATTGCCCGACCTGTTGGGCCGCTTCGGTGTGGTCGACGTGCCGAGGGGTATTTCTCGGTTCGACTGCCGCAAGCGGGCTTATGTCAAGGTGCAAGACGGCTGCCTGCTGCGCTGCAGCTTCTGCATCATCCCACACGTGCGGCCCGCGCTCGCCAGCCGTCCGGCGGAGCACATCGTCTCCGAGGTGCGTCGGCTGCTGGCCAACGGCTATCGCGAAATCATTCTCACGGGCATTCATCTTGGACACTACGGCGTCGATTTCAACGCCGGACGGCCGAAACGCGAGTGGCTGCGACTTTCGCACCTTGTGGCGCTGCTGGTTCAGCTCGAAGGCGAATTCCGCATCCGGCTGTCGAGCATCGAAGCTACGGAAGTCACGCGCGAGCTGATCGACGTGATGGCGGCAAATCTCGAGCGTGTTTGCCCGCATTTGCACGTTTCTCTCCAGAGCGGCTCCGACCGCATCTTGCGCGGCATGCGTCGGCGGTGGTGCAGCAAGCGGTTTGTCGACCGCTGCGGCTTGGTGAAGGAAAAGCTCGACCAACCCGCGTTCACCACCGACGTCATTGTGGGTTTTCCCGGTGAGACTGAGGACGACTTCGACGCCACCTGCCGCGTGGTCGAAGAAGTCGGCTTCTCGAAGCTGCACGTTTTTCCCTTCAGCCCGCGCCGCGGCACCCCGGCCGCGGAGTTGCCCGATCAGGTTCCCAAGCATGTCAAGCAAGAGCGTGCCGGACGACTGGCCGAGTTAGAGCAGCGGCTGCTGGCACAATACGCCCGTTCGCTGTTTGGCCGGCCATTACAAGTGATGGTCGAATCGCCGTTGGCGGAACGACCGGATATGGCCTACGGCACCGCGTGCCGCTACGTTCAGGTCGTTGTGCCCGCCACGCCGCAGTCCTACGGCAAGTTCAGCACCGCCGTGCCGCAACGGTTTGTATCGGGACGACTGGAGTGAGCCCTTTGGAGTGCGGCGATTCATCGCCGCTTTCGCCGGTCGCGGAGCGACCTTTCTCTCGGTTCTGCCGATTTTCGTTGGCCGGTTGACCGAGGTGCGAAAAGAAAGCGGCTCCGCCGCAAACCAAAGCGGCGATGAATTGCCGCACTCCAAAGTGCTTCGGCCTGGGTGCGAAGACTATGCGGCGGCCAGGGGCCGCGGCCAAACGGAACCTCGCGGTCGCCGCAATAGATAACACCAGAGGCCGATGGCGCCGAGCAGCATGAAGATGCTGACGTTCTGCGAGATCGTCAGACCGGTGCCAAAGATGCTCGCTTCATCGACGCGGGTCCATTCCTGCAAGAACCGCGAGATCGGATGGATCGTAATCATCAATGCAAACACTTCGCCGTCGCGGCGGCGATAGGGGTAATAGGCCAGCAGCAACAGGCAGAGCAACAGCGCATCGACGGCGGCGTAGATTTGCGCGGGGTGAATCGGCAGCGTTAAACCAGGCGAGGTAGCCAGCGTCCAGCTTGCCGGCAGCGGCTCGTCGACGACATAGACGTGTACCCTGTCGCCAACCGTCCGCGCTTGCTGTAGAGCAAACAGCGCTTCGTCCACGGTGGGCGTCGGCCATTCCAGCTCGTTGACCCCGACGCGCTTCAGGCGTTGGCCGGGTAACAAGCCTGCTCGTTCGGCCGGCGAGCCGCGCTCGACGCTCTTGATGATCGGCCGTTCCTCCTCGTCGGGGACGAGCCTCAGGCCGAAAACGGTGAACTGGCCTTCCTTGGCTTGGGCTTGATAGGCCGGGCTGCCGGGCGGAAAGCGCACGGCCCAAGGCTCATCGCACACGCCGCCGAAGCAGCAGCCATTCAAAAAGCAGCCCACCCTGCCGCAAGCCAGCCCCAGCATCACGCTCGGCGAAATCAGATCGGCCAAAGCCAAGCCTGGCAGATGATACGTCCGCACAAAGAGCAGGAGCGCCAGGCCCGCGCCGACGGCGGAGCCAAACACCACCAGTCCGCCCTTGGTGAAGTTGACGATCTCTTTCAACGTCGCCAGCAGCGTCGGTTGGTGGTACTGGTGCCAATACTCAATGACGTAAAAGGACCGTGCGCCGACGATGCCGGCCAGCACCATCCAAAAGGCCAGCACGTGGATCATCTCGGGATTGATGCCCATGCGCCGCGCACGGTGCATCGCCAGCCCCACGCCCGACACCAGGCCTATCAAGAGCATAAACCCGTAACCGCGAATGGGTAATGCGCCGTGCTCGGACAACCGCGGCAGCAACAACCCGACGATTGCGCCGACGATGAGCACCGTCGGCAGGTAGCTTCGCAGGGCCCCGCGCAGTCCCTGCTCCCGCGCCGCCCAGGCTATGCTGACGACCGAGCCGATCGCCCACAGCGTCAGCAGCCAGTTTATCGGGAAATGAAACAGGGTTTGCCACATCGCAAGGGAGGATGGCCTTCCTAGGCCGTCCAGTTGTTTAGAGTGATCGACTGGACGGCCCGGGAGGGCCATCCTCCAATAATGCATTGTCAATCAGCCGGGTATTGCCCACACGGGCCGCCACCAGTGCCACGGCCGGTTGATCGATCGTCGGCAGCGGCTGCAAGGTGCGGCGGTCGACGAGCGCCACGTATTCAACCGCGACATCGGGCAGGTCCGCGTAGCAGGCCCGCATCGCTGCTTCAATCGCCACGGCCTGCCGCTCGCCACTTTTTACCAATTCGTCGGCACGACGCAAACTGCGGTAGAGCGCCAGTGCCTGGCGACGCTGGTCGGCGGTCAAATAGGCATTGCGGCTGCTCATCGCCAGGCCGTCAGGTTCGCGGACCGTCGGACAGACGCGGATCTCAATCGGCAAGTCGAGATCGGTTACCATCTGCCGGACCACCAGTGTTTGTTGAAAATCTTTCTGTCCGAAATAAGCCCGATTGGGCGTGGCCATGTTGAACAGTTTTAGCACCACGGTGGC
>DASSFG010000380.1:0-5388 GCA_035694685.1 Pirellulales bacterium | reverse complement strand
TGCGACGAGTTGCTCCACTTGTTGAATGTGCCCGCAAGATTCACCCGCTCGGCGGGGCGGTCGGGCCGATAAGTGAAGTGGGCCCGGTAGTTGCCGTCGGCAGTCGAGGTAATCCGCGGCGGCGGCAGCGACAGATCCTGGTTGAGAAACACCCCCTCAAAGTAGCCGATCATCATCTCTTCCCAAGTCTGCTCACCCCACCGCACGGCCACGTTGGGATCAGGGTTTGCCGGGTTGTCTTCCGAGTTGTCGAAGTGCCCGACGCAACGCAGCACCGTCCCTTCGGGCATGAACTTCGGCTGCGCGAAGCGGTAGTTGTTCTGCCAGTTGAAATCATAGCGCGGCACGTCGAGCAGAATCTCGCGTGAACCATTGGGGTACGTCGCCTCGGCGCGGAACGACTTGCCGCGATAGTGCATGTGCGGCGCCAGCGCGTGCAGTTCCATGTCGTGCGAGAAGCGATGGCTGGCCTCGACGCGGAAGTCGTCGGCCCGCGGCGGAATTTCGAAATCGAGGTTGGCCGCCACGCCCGTCTGCATTGTGCGGCTGACGGTCGCGGCATCGGCGAAATAGAGGCCAACCTCGCTTCGGTCCTGTTGCTCGCTGCCGTCAGGAGTGTAGTGAATCTGAAACACGAAGGTCGATCCCGGCGGAACGTATCGGGCCAGGCCCTCGTCCAGCTTCATCGGCGGCGCGCCGGGCACATAGCCGCCCACCATTTCAAAGCCGACACCTCGCTCCTTGAGAATCGGGTCGCCGCCCGGCGGATTGATGAAGACGACAATATGGTGGACCACGCTCCGCACGCCCGGACGTATCTCTGACGCCCGCACCCACTTTCCCTCCGTAAAGCCGGGATCGACCGTCACATACTGATAATCGACGACCCCGGTGGGCGGGACGGTGATCGGCTCGGGCATCGTCAGCAGCAGGTCGGGCGGGCCGAGCGCCCAGCCGTCGGTGAACTCGCGCGGGGGCGGCAGGTCGCCGTCCGCGCCTTTCGGCACACCGTTAGCCACCCATTGATAGAGCAGCGTCTTCTCCGCGTCCGGCATCCGGCCGTCATTGGCGAAATGGCCGTACTTGGAGTTCGCGTGCCAGGGCGGCATGCGTCCGTCTTCGACCACTTCGCGGATCGTCTCGGCCCACGCCGCTACCGTGCCGTACGAATCGAGTGTGAACGGTGCGATACCGCCCTGGCGATGACATTCGATGCAACGGCGCTGAACGATGCGCGAGATTTGATTCGTGTAGGTGATCTCGCCGGTGGGAGCAACTCGCGTGACACGGCCAATGTGGCACCCGGTCGAGTCGACATGGGCGGTGCCCACCGGCCTGTCGGCCAGCAGATCGTCAATGGCATTCGCGACGAAATCTTGCCTGGCTTCAGGACGAGCGTAACCCACTCCAAATTGATCGTCGATCCGTCCCCAATAGCGCACCTTGCGGTCGCGGTCGAGCACGAACGCTTCCGGCGTTCTTTCGGCGCGGAACTGGTCCGCGACGCGACCAGCCGGGTCCTTTAACAAGGGGAACGTGACGCCGTGCGTGCGGGCATAGTGCGCCAGTTCGGTCGGTGTGTCTTGCTGGTTCGAATCAATGCCGATGACGGCCACACTTCGCGCTTGGTATCGGCCGGCCAGCCTTTGCAGTCGCGGGCCATAGAGCTTCGACACGGGGCATTCGACGCCGAGAAACGCGACCACGATCACGTCGCGATCGGCAAAGTCGCTCAGCGAATGCTCGGCCCCGAGGTAGTCTTGCAGGTGAAAGTTGTCGATACGACGGCCGAGTCGTTCTTCATCTTTCGTGGCCGACTCGGCTTTGGCGGAGGCGTCGCTCGGGGCCTGCTCCGCCCATGTCCGCACCGTCACCGGCGCCGCGATGGCCGAAACGACGATTACCAAAAACAGCACCCAGCCCGTGTTGGTCAACTGGTAGTGCGTGCGTTCGGGCTCCAACAAGCGCATCACGCGGCGTTTGAATTCCGATTGGCTGCCGCCCGACGCCGCGACGGCCAGGTATGGCGCCGCTTCGCCGCGACGCAACGAGGCGGCAAGTTCGGCCATGCGCACCAGAGCGTCTGCATATTGAACGCGTTGCCACCCCGCGGCCAGCACCAGGTCGTCGCTGGCATTCTCTCGCTCGGTGCGAATGCGGCGGCTGATGTACCACACGGCCGGATGAAAGAAGAGGATGGCTTCTACCAGCCGTTGCACGAGATTTACCAGCGGATCCCAACGTCGCAGGTGAGCCAACTCGTGCGCAATCAAGGCTTCGAGCTGGTTCGGCGACAGGCCGCTCGCCAGGGCGGCCGGCAAGAGAATCATCGGCCGCAGGATCCCGACGACAACGGGTACCGAGATGCGTTCGCAATAGGCAACGACGGGCGCGGCCCGCAGACCGATCTGTCGCGATTGCCGCGCGACGGCCTTCAACAAATCCGTATCAGCGATCGCCACCGTTGCGGCGCGCAGCCTGTGCCCGCCCCAAACGCCGATCGCCAATCGCGCCAGCAGCCCCAGTACGCCCATCAGATAGGCGATCGTCAGGTAAGGCGCGAGAATGGAGAGCCAGGAACCCGCACGCGGAGTTCCCTTGCCGGGCAATGCCGTGGCCGACGTACCAGCCACCTGCGTGACGTTTCCGGCAAGCGCCGCAGTCACGAAAGCATCGTTGCGTTCACCATCACCCGCGAGGGTTGACGCACTCTTGCCAGACAGCACCGTACCGGTCGGCTGCTCCTGGTCATCGAGTCGCTTTTCCACGGCCCAGTCGAAACCTGCAGGCACGGCGAGACGCTGTTGCCGCGCCGGTTCTTGACCTGAGGCCATGATATTTCCATCCTCGGACGACGGGGCGATGAGCACAAAGGTGACGGGCAGGCAACACGCCATCGCTAACAGGGCCACCACATGAAGCAGGTATTTCGCCTGCGCCGGGCCACGTCGGAAGACTTGCTCGACGCCGCGTGCGGCGATTGCGATGAGAGTGCCTTGCCAAAGAAAGTGGAGCAACGTTTGCGTGAAAGGAAGCGAAAACGATTCGTCGTACCAGGCAAGTGGGTTCATAGTTTTAACTCCGACCGTACTTGGTGATCCGTCGCTTAACCGGCTGCCGGTACCCTCTGGGTGCGGCCCCCGCGAGCGCCTGCCAAGTTATTCCGTCCGAATAGACAAGGGCGGCGCTAAAGCGCAGGTTGAGCCCTCGCGGGGGCCGTTGGCCGCCGGTTAAACGAGCTATCAACGTTTTTTGACAGGTCATCCGGGATTACGCATCCTTGAGCTTCTGGTCAATCATCCGGCGGAGCTCCTTCAATTCGCCGGAGTCGATTTCGCGAACGTCGAACAGTTTCAAGAGCACGGCCGACGTCGAACCGTCAAACACGCGGTCGACGACGTCGCTCAGCACCCGCTCGGAGACGGTGGCCTCGTCGATGCGCGGAAAAAAGAGAAACGAGTTGCCGCGGTTCTTGCGGCGAAGATAGCCCTTGTCGACCATCGTATTGAGCGTCGTGATAACGGTTGTCTTGGCCAGCTCGCGCCCCTCCTTGACCAACGCGTTTTGCACGTCACGCGCCAACAGCGGCGACTGGCGCCAAAGGACCTTCAAAATCAGAAGCTCCAGTTCCGTCGGATATCTCGATGCCGGTCGTGCCATGCGCGGTCGCCTTCCATTGAGTGTCTAGTTCAATAGACAATAGACGGTGTGGTGGAACGTGTCAAGCGCTGGCGTCTAGAAAACTAGACGGCCGTAAATCTTTCAATCGAAAGCCGCACCTGAAGCGGGCAAATCGGAAGGCGCGTAGACCAAGGTAGCGTGGCCGGGGAGACGCCAGTGCCGAGGGTCGTGTGGCAGGGTGCCCGATCCGCCGTAATGCGGATTCTCACTCGACCAGATTAATCGCCACTCACTAGCCGCAGGTGGAGCAAGGAGCGGTTCGGCAAGCGAAGTCCAGCAGAGATCGCGGCCCAGGTTGACCAGCAGCAAGCGATCGTCGCCATCAGCGAAGAATCGTAGGACGAACGCCTCCTCAGCCAACACGGCGCCGTGCACCGAGTGATCACGCTGAGCGGCAAACACCGGATCGCGGCGACGCAGCGCAATCAGGTCGCGGTGCAGGTCGTAAGCCGCCGCGTGCCGCTCACGCTCGCTGAAATCCAGCTTGCACTGCTCGAAGGTCTGCACGTCGCCCGGATCGGCCAGCAAGCCGACGCCGTCCGCGCCGCTGAGACTGGGGAAGTTGCGCAGCGACTCGTGCCGGCCTCGGCGGATGAGATCGCCGACCTCGGCGTTGTGATCGGCAAAGTACAGGAACGGCGACGACGACGAGAACTCTTGCCCCTGAAAGAGCAGCGGCGTGCCGGGCGAAAGCAAGAGCAACGCCGTCAGTGCGCGATGACGGCCGGGCGAAGTAAGCTCATGGCACCGCAAGCCGCGCGCCGAGTTGGCCACCTGGTCGTGGTTCTGCAAGAAGGTGATAAAGCGCTTGGCCGGCAACGAAAAAGCCGGCGAGCCGCGGCGTTTCTGCTGGCGCTCATTCCACTGACCCTGGTACAGGTAACCCCATTTGACGGCCGAAATCAGCTCCTGCTGCGTGCCTTGGTAATCGCTGTAGTAGTATTCGTTGTGCCCGGTCATGGCCACCATTGCGGCGTGGTGAAAATCGTCGTTCCAGACGCCGTCGAGGCCGAACCCGCCCTGTTCGAGCGGTGTGATGATTTGCGCCCGCTGAAACTCGTCTTCGGCAATGACGATCGTCCCCCGGCCACGGGCGGCTTCGCGCACGCGGCGCGTGATGGCAACCATTACGTGCTCCTGCGAATCGTCGACGATCGCCTGCACGGCGTCGAGCCGCAGGCCGTCGAGATGAAACTCGTCAATCCAATAACCGGCGTTGGACACGAAGAAATCGCGCACCGGCCCGCAGTGCGGACCGTCGAAATTAATAGCGTCGCCCCAATCCGTGTGATGGCGATTGGTGAAAAAGTGGCGACCGAAAGCGCCCAGGTAATTGTCGGTTGGACCGAAGTGGTTGTAAACAACGTCGAGAATCACGGCCAGGCCGAGTTGGTGGGCCCTATCGACGAAGGCCCGGAAATCGTCGGGCGTGCCGTACAGCCGCGTCGGGGCGAACAGATCGACGCCGTCGTAGCCCCAGCCGAAGAGGCCGGGGAAGTCGGCCACCGGCATCACTTCGATGGCCGTGATACCCAGTTCGGCCAAGGCCGGCAGCTCACGCGTCGCCGCGCGCCACGTGCCTTCTGGAGTAAAGGTGCCGACGTGCAGCTCATAGAGAATTTGCCCGTCGAGCATGGCGCCTTGCCAACCGGCGTCGTGCCAGGCGTACTGACCGGGATCGATCACCATCGACGGTCCCACGGGTCC
>DASSFG010000379.1:0-4631 GCA_035694685.1 Pirellulales bacterium | reverse complement strand
AGGCTCTGGCAAGGCACTGGGCGGCGGTGCGGGCGCCGCTTTCTCGGCCGCAACGGGCGAAAAACGACTTCAATACGGAAGAACGTGGCAAACAAGCGCAACATCGGACGACTCCCTTGTGATGTGGGCGCGCGCCGGCCGTTATTCGGGCCAGCAAACCCCGTGATGGCGGCTGCCGCTCAGTGCGGCAGGTCCGCTTTGCGCCGTCTCCGATGTTCCACGCTCTCGTGTTTGATTGCCCGGCCGCAAAAGCCGAGCATCAGTGTTCCTATCTAAATAGACGCGCCGGCGGTCGAAAAAGTGCGAAAATTCTTCCGAGAATTTTTTGGGCACGCGAGTTGCCTACGTCAGCGAACGCAAATCGTTCCAGAAACCGGGGTAGGTCTTGGCGGTGCAGCCTGGATCGTTAATGAAGATGCCCGGCTGACGCAGGCCAACCAGCGAGAGGCTCATGGCCATGCGGTGGTCTTGATAGGTGTCGATCACCGCGGGCCGCAAGGGCGCCGGCGTGATCCGCAGCCCATCGGGCAATTCCTCGACGATGGCGCCCAGCTTGCGCAGTTCCGTCGCCAGGGCGCCGATGCGATCGGTTTCCTTGTGGCGAATGTGCCCCACGCCGGTGATGGTTGTTGGTCCTTCGGCAAACAGGGCGACGGCCGCCAACGTCTGCACCGTATCGCTGATGGCGTTCATGTCGACCGTCACGCCCGAGAGTTTTTTCCCCGCGACCGTAATGCGGTCTGGGCCGTGCGTCACGCGGCAACCCATTTGCGCCAGGACATCAACAAAGGCCACGTCGCCCTGCAAGCTCGCCCGTGACAATCCTTCGACTGCGACCTCGCCACCGCTGATCGCCGCGGCGGCGAAAAAGTAGCTCGCCGCCGAGGCATCGGGCTCAATCGCATAGACACGCCCGCCATAGCGCTGCCGCGGAACGCGAAATTCGCGCATCGCAAGCTGCTCGACCGGTACGCCAAAGGCGTCCATGACCGCCAGCGTCATCGTCACGTAGGGCTTTGACACGAGCTCACCCTCAACGGCCAGCCGCACCGGTTCATGTGCGTAAGGAGCGGCCATCAGCAGGCCGCTGAGAAACTGGCTGGAAACGTCGCCGCGGACCGTGGCTTGTCCGCCGCTGAGTCCCGTTGCATGGATGACCACCGGCGGGCAGGCGCCTGTGCTTTCGGCCCGGGCGTCAACGCCCAATTGCCGCAGGGAGTCGATCAGGTCGCCGATCGGCCGCTCGCGCATGCGAGGCGTCCCGTCGAGACGAAAAGCCCCATTGGCCAGGCTCACCAAGGGTGCCAGAAAGCGGACCGTGGTGCCGCTATTCGCCACGTACAACTCACCTCTCGTTGCCGGCAGTTTGCCACCACAGCCAACGACGGCAATCGCCGCCTCTGCGAAACGAGGCTCGACCTGAACGCCCAACTGCCGCAGGGCGTCGACCATCACCCGAGTATCTTCGCTATCCAAGGCGGCCACGAGTTGCGATTGTCCGTCGGCCAAGGCGGCACAAACCAGGGCCCGGTTCGTGAGGCTTTTTGACCCCGGTGGGCGCACGGTGGCGTGAATCGGCCCGCGAGGTTCAATTTCAACGCGATCTGGATGTTGCCTCATGCGAACTTAGCGGCGCATGGCCACGTCGAACGTATGGTTGCCGACGATGCGCCATTCGCCGCGCTCGTCTTTGCGCCGCGCGCCCGGGCCGGCGTCGCCGCCCGGCTCGTCGGCCAGCGGCGTCAATTCGGCCGTATAGCGCACTTTGGGCGGGCTGCCCGCACAGTGCAGCCAGTCGGCCAGCAAGCGCACCTGCTTGCGTCGCTCGGGCAATACAATGCGGTCGCCCTTCTGCAACACCAACTCGTGGGCGCCGTTGTAGCCGAACCAGGAATAGCAAGCCGTATGGGCCGGAATCCAATGCCCCTTGCCATCGCTATCGGAGAGATAAAACTCGGCCCAGTTGTGGTTGGGCACCCACACCAGCCGCGCCGGGATGCCCACGGCACGGCAGAGCGCCACAAACACGGCCGCCATCTCTTCGCAGTCGCCGCGACGATCGTCGAGCGCCGCCGTCACGCTGGTATAAGCGCCGATTTGCGGCTTGATGTTCTGCGGCACCCACTCGGCAAAAGCCCGTGCTTGCTCGAAAGGATGTTTCGGCGTGCCGGAGGTCAATTCCGCCGCCAATGCACGTACCTGACGTGATCGCACTTGTATGCCCGGACTGTCTTGCAGGTAACTCTTGCGGACGTCGGGCGGCAGTTCCTGTTTGGCCGGAAACTGATCGGCGTGATAAGCGAAGAACTGCTTGAAGAGCGTCATACTGAAGCGGGCCACGGCACGTATCACCTGCCCGCGATCGATGCCGGCGGCGGCCAGCACGAGTTGTCCGGCGCCCTCCGCCAGCTTGCGCAGTTCGGCCTGACAACCACTCGTTTCGATCGACTTGTTCTCGATCTTCTGCTCGGGGTACTCCAACGGCGCGGCAGTCGTGCTAGTAATGTCGCTCGCCGGTCCGGTCCCTTCCATTTCAATGCCCACCGAAACGTCATACGATCGCGGTTCGAGATAACCGGTCTCCCCGTCGGGCGGTTCTTTCCAGATCCAGCGTCCGTCGCCCACTACCGGAATGACGCTATATGCCGGCGGCGCGACGCTCGCCGGCAAGCTCCTCGACAAGCGGCCGACAATGCCGCACAATCCCGCGCCGCACGAGCCGGCCAGGGCAGTTCTCAGTAGGTCACGGCGGTTCATTCTTTTATTATGGTTGGTGGCAGCGACGGGGTAAACACTTGCGGATGAGAGATGAGGGATGATGTAGGGTGGGACCAGCTTACTGCCAAGACACTATCGGCTGGCGACGAAGTTTCGCAACATCGTGTAGAATGCGTTTTTCACTCTTTCAACGTGAATTTATGGGCGTCTGGGCTACCACACTGATCGTCGCCGTCGCCATGCTGATCGCGGTGTCGATTGCCTGGACGCTTAAAGATCGTGAACCCTGAGCAAATCCTGCACGCAGGCAGAGTACAGGTTCAAGTTTCGTAGACGATCCGCCCGTGCCGCTGCGCGCGGGAGATGCGGTCGCTGGCGTAGAGGCCGGCCAGCACGAACTCGACGCACGAGGCCCGCACGGCGGGATCGCTCGAAGCGTTTACCTCGAACGCCTTCTGCCACGCTGGCGGGACACGCTTGAGGCGCTCGGCATAGACGGTCGAGGGGAGCATGTCGCCCACTTCGATTTTTACCCCCTGCCCGAAAAGGTGCGAGATCTCTTCCAGCCCGTGTTCTTCGACGTATTCCTCAAACACGGTCTTGAGCGCCTCGGCCAGGATGGCGTCGAGCACTTGTCGCTCGCTGAGCTGGTGGCTGCCCATCAAGTCCAGTTCCAGCTTGCCCAGCGACGAACTGTAGAGATGTCCCAGGTCGCTGATGCGCGGCACCGCGGGCCGCTCGCCTAAGCGGGCCGAACGGTGCCGGGCACTGGCCACCATCGTGCGATAATTGGCAATGCTGAAGCGAGCACTCACGCCCGACGCCTGGTCGATGTACTTGCTCTTGCGGGCCGCCGCGCTCATCTCCTCAATGATCTGCTTCATGAAATAGGGCACGACGACGGGAAACTCTCCGTCGAGCTCGATCTTCGCCTCCTGCTCCATGATGGAAATGCCCAGCTCGCGCTCCAGCGGATAGTGCGTGTGAATCACCGAGCCAATGCGGTCTTTGAGCTGCGGTATCACCTTGCCGCTGCGGTTGTACGTGGCGGGGTTAGCTGAAAACAGAATCAGCACGTCGATGTCGAATTTGATCGGATAGCCGCGAATCTGCACGTCGCGCTCTTCCAGAATGTTGAACAGGCCCACCTGCACCAGCTCGTCGAGCTCCGGCAGCTCGTTCATGGCAAACACGCCGCGGTGCATGCGGGGAATGAGGCCGAAGTGCAAAGCCTCTTCGGCAGACATGCTCGTGCCGCCGGCCAGTTTGGCCGGGTCGATCTCGCCAATGATGTCGGCAAACTTGGTGCCCGGTGCTAGCCGCTCGGCATAACGCTCGTCGCGCGGCCACCAGGCGATGGGCACGTCGTCGTCAGGCGTTTCTGCCAGAAAGCGGCGGCAGACGCTGCTGATGGGGTGATAAGGATCATCGTGGACGGGCGCTTCGGGCAAGTCGATGTAAGGGATCTCCTCATCGAGAAACCGCGTCAAGAGACGCATCAGGCGGCTCTTGGCCTGCCCCTTTTCGCCCAGAAAGAGCATGTCGTGCTGGGCCAGCAGGGCGAGATTGATCTCGGGGATGACCGTGTGGTCGTAGCCTACGATGCCTGGAAACAGCTCGTCGCCGCCGGTCAGCATGCGCAGGAAGTTGTCGTGGATCTCGCGTTTCACGGTCTTGGAAACCCAGCCGCTCTCGCGCAATTCACGGAGATTCGTCGGTTTGACAGTCGTCGCCATCGGTTCGCGTGCGTTGTTTGTTAAGCAAAAGGCCCCGGCCGTCGCCGAGGCTCGTTTTGATTCGGAGCTCGTTTTGATTATAGCGCAAGAGAGAACCGGGGACAGGCGGACAGAGGCGGTCGGGCAACCAATGGCACGGTCTCATCGTTTAACCGCAGGGCCAACGGCCCTCGCGAT
>DASSFG010000378.1:0-17969 GCA_035694685.1 Pirellulales bacterium | reverse complement strand
TTTGGCTTGCTTGTTCGCGGGGTCATCGAGCACCCGCGCGTCCATGTTGCCGAAAATGTTGTGCCCGACCCAGCTCATCACACCCAGGTTGCGCTTGCGGAACATCGGCGCCAGCACGCTTTTGAGCAGGGTCTCGCCCGTCTTGCCGTCGTAGCCATAATGGCGTGTGCCACGTTCGCGGGCCAATTCGTCGATGGCCGGCAGCGAGGCCCCGAGCGACGGTGTAAAGTTGAGGTACGAAAATCCGAGGTCGAGTGCGGCGATCGCGTAAAGCGAGCTGGCCGGCAAATCCGACTGCGGCTGGTCGAGCAGTTTTTCCAGCTCGCTCCAGCGCTCGGGAAAGCGGGCCGTGTCAACCGGCGGCTCCGTCGACGAGACGTTGACCACAATCACATGCTCAAGTTGCCGGTCTTGAGCGAACGATCGAAGGTCGTTTTGCAGGCGCTCGACCGCCTGCCGTGGGCTTTCTTCGATCGCACGGGCTTCATCCGCGGCCAGCGACGCGATCGTCGGCCCGACGTTCGAGAGCGTGCCGGGGCGAATCAGCCCGTCGATCCGGTCGATCTCGGCTTGGCACTTTTCCAGGATGCCAAGGTCAATCGCTCGGCTCTCCCGGTGCATGCGCAAGGCTTCGTCATACAACCTCACATCGCGAATTTCATGGCCTCCGACGACAAAGTCGTTCCAATCGGCGAGCTCGAGTGCCGCGAACTCGGTCAATTCGCTGACCAGCCCCGCCTGGCCAATCAGGTTTTTTTGGAGGGCGATTAGGCCGACGGTGGCCGTTGAGGCGACCCCACCTTTGGCGCCAATCAACCAGATAGCGATACGAGAACCAGACAGGTCAGCCAAGGCGGAGAAGGCAGCCGGCGACTGCCTTTTAAGGAGTGAACGAGAAAGGTACCATGATTGTCCGACCCCGAGCCGCCGTCAAGAACCCCGAACCCTACCGCATGATTACCATCTCCCGCTTAATTCAGGCCCTGGAGCCTTCGGCCACGCTGGCCATGGCCGGCAAAGCCAAAGAGCTCAAGGCGGCCGGCAAGACCGTTTATGACTTCAGCGTCGGCGAACCCGACTTCAAGACGCCGGAGCACATTCGTCATGCCGCCACCGAGGCCATGAACGCCGGGCACACGCATTACACGCCCGTGGGCGGCATTCCCGAGCTGCGGGCAGCCGTTGCGCGGCGGTATGCCGAGCGGCATGGCCTCGACTACTCGCCGCAACAGGTGATCGTGTCGAACGGCGCCAAACACTCGCTGCACAACGTGTTCACGGTGCTATGCGATCCGGGCGACGAGGTCGTCATCCCGGCGCCGTATTGGGTGAGCTATGCCGAGCTGGTCAAGCTGACCGGGGCGCGGCCGGTGATCGTGGAGACTCGCGAAGAAGACGACTTCAAGCTTACGCCCGCCGCCTTGCGGGCCGCCGTCACGCCGAAATCAAAACTGCTTTTGATTTGCTCTCCGTCAAACCCGACCGGCAGCCTTTACTCGCCAAGCGAGTTGGCGGCCTTGGCCGACGTGGTGCTGGAAAAGAACCTGCTCGTGGTGGCCGACGAGATTTACGAGCGGCTGGTCTACGGCGGCCACCGCTTTGCCAGCTTTGCCACCGTGCGGCCCGATTTGGCCGAGCGCACGATTACGGTGAACGGCGTCAGCAAGGCTTACGCCATGACCGGCTGGCGAATCGGCTGGACGTTGTCGCCCTTGAACGTTGCCAAGGCGATGGACAGCTTGCAAAGTCAGGAAACGTCGAACCCTTCCAGCGTGAGCCAGTATGCGGCGTTGGCCGCATTGGAAGGCCCGCAGGAGTGCGTCAATGAAATGCTGGTCGAGTTCAGCCGCCGCCGCGACTTCGTTCGCCGCCGCATCAATGAACTTCCCAAGCTGAGCTGTTGCGAGATGGGCGGGGCCTTTTACGCCTTCATCAACGTCAAGGCCCACCTGGGCCACAGCTATCGCGGCGCGCGGGTCGAGAACTCCTCGCAGTGGTGCTTGGAGTTACTTTCACAGCAAAGCGTCGCGACGGTCATGGGCTCGGCCTTCGGGGCCGAAGGCTATGCTCGGCTTTCCTTCGCCACCAGCCTCGACAACCTGCAAAAAGGCTTTGAACGCATCGAAGCGTTTCTAGATTCGCCACAATAACTCGACTTTCACAGCCCAACCTGATAAACTACCAGCAGTTCCGGCGGGCGACGTGAGAGAGCTTCCATGCATGCAGTCTTGCGCAGGTTGTCGCAGTATCTGGCCGAGCCCTGGCTCGATGAAGACGATCTGCTGGCCGACGCCTACCAGACTAGCGATCCTGGCGCCGGTTTTCTCGTCCGTTTCGTTCAAGGCGCCATCATCAGCGGCGTCGCTCACGCGTTGCTGCTGGTAGGGCTCGCTCGCTGGGCAATTGAGGATACGCCCAAGCCGCCAGCGCCGCTGCTCGCGGTCGTGCCCAACTTGGACGAAACGCCGCTCGAAGTTGAGGACGTCGACTTTTTGCCCGCCGAAGAGACGGACGAGCAGTCGGAACAGGTGCTGGCATCGTTAGCCGAGTCGATGGCGCCGATTGTTGACGACAACGCCCTGCTTAGCACGGTGAGCGAACCGACCGAAATCAGCGCCGCGATCGATGCCCCGCCGCTGTTGAACGAAATCGTCGGCTTCGAGCTGAGCGATACGGTCGTGCAGACCGGCAGCGTCGGCGTCGAGGTCAAGGAGGTGGAGGGCGCCGTCGACCGCATCACCGAAGAGATTCTCACGAATCTCGAACAGAGCAAAGTGCTCGTCGTGTGGCTGATGGACGCTTCGATCAGCCTCGTGCCCGACCGGCTGGAAGTGTCTCAGCGTCTGGACCAGATCTATCACGAGCTCGATGCCTCGGGCGGCGCGCTCGACGACTCGGTGTCGAGCGCCGTGGTGGCCTTTGGACAAAACGTGCAGGAGTTGGCCCCGCCCACCGCGGACTATGCCCAGGTCGTCGAGTCGATCCGCAAAGTTCCCACCGACTCCTCGGGCATCGAAAACGTCTTTTCGGCCGTGCTGCAATGCGTGATACGCTATCAAAAGCAGCGCACGTCGGAACATCGCCGAGTGATGATCGTGATCTGGACCGACGAATCGGGCAACGACTATGCCCGGCTGGAAGAGGCCGTGCAGTTCTGCCGCAACAACGTCATACCGGTTTACGTCGTCGGGCCGTCGGCGATGTTCGGCAAGGAGCAGGGTACCGTCTCGTACAAGCACACCGACGGCAAGACCTATCAGCTTCCGGTCGACCGCGGTCCCGATTCGGTCCGCGAGGAGCGGTTGCACGTGCCGTATTGGTTCGAGGGCAATCAATACGACTCGCTGCGCGCCGGCTTGGGGCCGTTCGCACTAACGCGTCTGGCCCA
Organism: Pirellulales bacterium; assembly: GCA_035694685.1. Taxonomy (GTDB): domain Bacteria; phylum Planctomycetota; class Planctomycetia; order Pirellulales; family JAICIG01; genus DASSFG01. The sequence goes on along the minus strand of DASSFG010000378.1, from coordinate 14,581 downwards.
TGAATCGGGTGGCGCCTATTTCATCAAGGACAAAACGGGCGACGGCTCGCCGTTCTCCATCGAGACAATGCAGCGCTTTCAGCCCGATTACCTTTCGCCCGACGAATACTTGCGGGCCGCGGCGCACAGCCCGCTGCGCAAAGCGGTGCTGTCGGTGGTCGACCTGACGCGGCAGCGCAAATTCAAGGCCACGCCGCGATTGAGCTTTGCCCCCACCGCCCAGTCGTACTTCAACGACATGCGCGAGGCGCAGGAAACGGCCGCCTACAACAGCATGGTCTTGCAGCAGTGTCTGGCGGTGTTCGGCGCTCGAGGCTTCGAGCAGCAGTATGCCAAAGAGCCTTCGCCCCGATGGCGCGCGTGGTACGACCTGACCTATGGGCGGCTGCTGGCCATGATGGTGCGGTGCAATGAATACAACTGGGCCTGTGCCACGATGAAGGCCAAGGGGGCCGACTTTGTCGATAAGAAGTCGAACCGCTGGCAATTCAAGCCAGACGGCGAGCTGCACTTTGGCAGCCAGGACGAGCGGATGGCCAAAGAGGCCACACGCTTGTTGACCCGTTGCGTCAAGGACAACCAAGGCACGCCCTGGGCGCTGTTGGCCCAGCGCGAGCTGAAAGACCCATTCGGTTTCCGTGTGGACGAGGCTTACGTGGCGCCGCCACCACCGCCGCCCAAACCGAAGCCAGGCGCGAAACCGCCGCCACCGCCCCCGCCCCAGTCAAATCAGCGTCGCACCGAGCAACCACGCAAGCTCGAAAAGCCGGTCGAGGTGGTGCTGCCCAAGCTGTAAAGTGGGACCAGCGACTCGACGAGCGCCGGCCCGCCAAGTATACCGGCTGCTCCGCTCTGCTGCCGTTTGAGGCCGCTGCGGTTCGTGTAATTGCTCAAGCTTGCGGATGCTCTGTTTTTACAGCCTGATCCTTCAGATTACTTGCCGTTCTTGCGACGCTGTGACGAGGCGCGTAGCCGGGCCAGTTCGGCTTCAAGCTCCGCGGCGCGGCGCTTGGCTTGTTGCGCATCACGCTTGGCCCTCTTTGCCTGCTGACGGGCCAGCGACGCTTGCTCCGCCAACTCTTCGTCGGTCGGCAGCCGTTCACCCGTGTCCCGGTCGGTCAGCCGCAACAAATGTCCTTCGATTTTCAGCGACATTCCCAGCTCAGTGCTGAAAAGATCACCGCGGTCGTCCGTCGCCAGCGGCACGTACCTTCGCCTGACAAGCTTGAAACCCTGGAGGCTTGGCCGCAAATAGCCGCCCTCCGGATCGAACAGGAAAAGCTCTTTGACCCCTAGCGACGCATACATGGGCGGTTTTTCCACCCGATCTTCTTTGAGCGTCTTCTTCGAGACGACCTCGAAAATGACGGCCGGCACGACGCCTTCTTCCCAGGTGCGGAACGAGCGGCGCGGATGGTTGCCAACGACGCCTTTGCAGACCATCACGTCCGGGCCGCGGAAAGCCAGGGGATTACCCTCTTCATAATACAGCAGCATGGTGCCCGCCACGTATACGTCGCTTCGCTTTCGCTGTCGGTACCAGCACTTCAGAGCATAAAACAAGTGCCAGGCGGCAACCATGTGGTACTCGGTTTCGCCCATCGGCTCCCCGTCGGAATCGGGATAGAGAGGATCACACGTGGTTCCGGGCAACGGCGGGCTAGAAATCGACTTCATCGTTCTCGACTGGCAACGAAGCGTGGGCGCCTGCGCCATTATATCAATCGGCTTACCGCCCAGTGAGCAGCATCGTCTGGTGCATCCGGAGCCGGTTCAGCGGCGTACGAAAATTACGCCAAGCCAGCCGCCGGATAGGATGAGGGGAGTCAGGAGCTGAGGGGATGAGGGCACGCCGGCTCACGGTGTGTGCAGATCTGCACAGACCGGAGAAATGCGGGGTTTTTTGATGGCGACTACTTCCCTAGCGGGGGATTGGAACGAGATGCGTTGCGTGGTCGCAACAACGACGGTCCAAGCCAATCTCGTGCGAGAATTGGGTCAGGGATTAGGGGTCAGGAGTTAGGGGGTTAGGGGAACGTCGGTAGGCGGTAGCGTCGAATTGGTGATCTCGCAGCTCGCCCATCCGTGGTTTCTCCTCGCATCGGATGCGCGGGGAATGTCGCTTGTTCTTTGACAAGTTAACCGAAGTTGCCGGCGGTTCCGGTCGTCTGGCGTCGAAACCGCCGCGCGGCCGATTTCCGAAACCCTAGTATCAATCTATTTTGATGCGTTCAGAGCGCGTTGCAAGCGGCTGTACGGGCGGAGCTTGCGGAAAAAAGTAAGACGCAAAGCCTCGTATTTTTCACTAGCTTTTTCACTAGTGCTTTGTCAAAGCTAGATGTTCGGGTTGGCGTCTGTAGGGAACGCACTCCGTGGCGTTCCGTCGCGCACTGATGGATCGCCAATTGGTGGTTCACGGAACGCCACGGAGTGCGTTCCCTACAGAACCCATTTCGTTGCTTGAACCCGAAAACTTAGCCTTGACAAAGCACTAGTCGGATTATGCAAGCGGGCGGCGTTAGCGTTTGCGGCGGCGAGCGCCGTTGGTCGCCGGACGTACTTCAATGCCGGTCACCAACAAGAGATCGATGTGGTCGGCCACACCGTCGGGTTGGAAAACGGCAATTGTCCGCCCCTGCGGTGCCGACGCCATGTATTCGCGGCCGTGGACAGGAATCTCTCGCCCGTCGGCCAAGTGGAGAACGAAAGGTTGAAAGGGCTGCGCGTCGTAGAATTTGCGGACTTGCTCGATGGTCATGGGTCAGGCGGTTTGGGAACGTGAACTTTTCGCTCTGTGGCTCCCGGTATTTTAATCCGGCTCAGTGGACGGATCAAAGAGCACTCAGGGACAATCGAATGCAATGGCGGCTCCGCCGCAAACCAAAGCGGCGATGAATCACCGCACTCCAAAGCGCACCGCCGCTCGGGCGAATCGGAGGCCAAAGTGTTACCCGCGCGAGACTACCACGACTTCGCCGGTGTGCTTGAAGCGCACAACGACCCGATAGCCGCAGGCCCAATCGAACTCGGCGACGCCAACACCGAAAAGTCCGCGGCGACACGTGACGCACGGAGCCCCCGTGCAACAGGCGGGCACGCAGACCGGGATTGCCACCGGACAGCCGGTGCAAGGATGCGTCGCCGTCAGTACCGTCTCGATCGGCGGGGCGCAATCGCGGGAGACGTAGTAAGGTCCGCGGTGCAGATAGGTCAAGCCAGGCTGCGGGAAACCCGCCGTCGGTCCAGCGACGGCGAGCGGTTGCACGACTTCGGGAGCCGGCAGTGTGCCCGCCGCCACGCTCGCATCGGCACTGCGAGCGGCACGTGCGGCGGCGAGCCGACCGAATGCACGTGCCTCGCGGGCGCCCAGGCCGCCGGTTGTAAATGCGACCAGTGCCAACAAGGCGATTTTTCTTGACATACGGCAGCTTCTCCCGATTGTAGCGATGATCCGGAACCCAGCCCACTTCACACCTACTTTCGCTAATCCCCGCATCCTTTGCAAGTAGCCAGCCGTTTTTTTGCCCCGTTCGGCCTTTTGGCCTAAAGTTGCTTTGGCAAGCGGTCCCTTCGTCGCCTTCCGCGCGCTTTCGAATCACTTCACCAAACTGCGGACTACCCGACCGTTCGAGAAATCCGTGCCCGCTGACACGTTCATACCGCCGCCCGGTTGGGAAGGAGTCGCTGCCACATTGGAAGAGCTGCGCGCCAACTACCTCGAACTGGCCGGTTTCCTCGAACGGCAATGGCGCGAACTGGAAGCTTTGCGGGAAGAACTGGGGGGGCAAGCTCGCCGGCTCGACGAGCGCGAACGAGAGATTGAGCGCCACGAAGAAGACGTGGCTGTGCGGCTAGAACTGGCCGAGGTTTACAAGGAGCTTGCCGAGGCGCGCTGCGATCTATTACGCGAGCGAAGCGGCAATGCCGACGATGCCGCGGAAACGCTGCTGGCCGCCTGGACCCGCATCGAAGAGTTGGAAAACGAAATCGTGTCGCTGAAGAAATCGAAGCCCCTTCTACGCCCTCGATCCGGAATGAAACTGCCCATCAGGTGACCTACATGACGACGACAACCCAAGCATTGTGGCAGTGCTGCACGGCGCCGTTCCGAAGAGCACGGCAGCAGACGCCGGTCCCACGCGTTGCGGCCGATGACCCGGCGGCCGACGTCCGGCCGGCGCCGCCCTCCAAATTGCGACCGTCGGACCGCGGTTCGCCGGTCGAGGCCCTGTTGGCCCAAGAGCGTTACTGTCTGCTGTTGCGGCCCCAGCTCGCTGGCAGTCTTACCGTGGAACAATGCGCGCGAGCGCGCGAGGCCTTGGAGCGGTCGATGGCACAGATTCCCGCGGGCCCGGTCGACCTCCGCCAGAACGAGCAGCAGGAGACAGATTCCGACGCGCTCGAACAGGTTGAGCCGTTGCTTCTCGACCGCTATCCGGTAACGAACCGGCGATTCAAGCAGTTTATCGAGGCCGGCGCTTATGACACGCAAACGCTGTGGGACGCGGAGATCTGGCCGATGGTGGGCGAGTTTCGCGATGCCGGCGGCGTCGCCGGGCCGCGTTATTGGCGCAGCGGCCGATATCCGAGCGGCGAAGAGGATCATCCGGTGGTGGGCGTCAATTGGTACGAGGCGGCGGCCTATGCTCGCTGGGCCGGCAAGCGACTTCCCACCGAAACCGAATGGGTGAGGGCCGCGGCTTGCCCCATTCAATCGGCCGACGGCAAGCTCACTCAGCGTCGTTTTCCTTGGGGAGACGCGATGGACCGCGGCCGGTGCAACGTCTGGGGATCGGGGCCCAGCCGCGCGGTGGCCGTAACACAGTTCTCCGCCGGTGTGAGCGTGGGTGGCGTCTATCAATTAATTGGCAACGTCTGGGAATGGCAAAGTGGCGATTTCGGGGCCGTCGATGTTGACGGCCGGCCGCTGGAACTGCCAGGCCCGATGAAGAGCATTCGCGGCGGCGCGTTCGACACGTACTTCGAGCATCAAGCCTGCTGCTCCTTTGCCAGCGGCGAAAACCCGCTGGCCCGCAAGCACAACATCGGCTTCCGCGGTGCACTCAGTCTCTGTGACGTCGCCTCGCTGGAGACCAGAAATGCTTAAGCAAACCCAGCAGCCGCTCGCCTCCCTGCGGTTGATTCAACAGCACGTCAACCAGGTGCCTTGCTACGTCTGCGGCTCGGGCAACAGCTACGACACCGAGCTCTGCCGCGACTGCTTTGCACCGATGGCGCTGGCGCACCAGGCGGCCGCGCAGAAAGTGAGGCCGCACTTGCTGGCGGCCCTGGGCAGCAGCGCCGCCGGCAAGACGGTTTATCTCGGTATGTTGATGGACATGCTCTCGCGGCAGCCGGAACGCCTGCAGTTGCTCGCGCGCGGGGCCTTTTCGATCAACATGCAACAATCGGCCACCGGGGCGCTAGCCCGCGGAGAGTTCCCCTCCAAAACTCCCTGCGAACCCGATGGCTGGAATTGGGTCCATTGTCAAATACGCTCTTACGGGCGGAAAACACCTTTGGAGCTGATCTTGCCCGACATGCCGGGAGAGGCCCTTTTGGAGGAGCTCGATCATCCGCACACCTATCGCGTGGTTCACCCGTTGTTGGCGCAGGCGGTGGGAGTGCTGATTTTCATCGATGCCTTGCGGCTCGAACAGGGCTCGCTCGACGAAGATTATTTCACGATGAAGATGCTCAGTTATCTGGCAGAGGTTCACGACAGTTCGCGGCCCGATTGGTCGAAGCGCCCGATTGCCTTCGTACTGACCAAAGCCGATGAGTGCGGGCCCTGTTTTGACGATCCGGCTGCCTTTGCCAGGTTGCGCGCGCCCGGCTTTTGGCGGCAATGCCACGAGCGGTTTGGCAACTATCGGTTCTTCGCGGCAGGGGTGGTGGGCGGCTGTGCCTATCGCAGTCGGCGGTATGGTCGCCAGCGCGTGCCCTTGCGCGTCGAACCGCGAGGCATCGTCGAACCGTTCGAGTGGCTCGTGGGACAACTGAAGCATGCGTAATGAAAGGCGTCAGGCGTCAGGCGTCAGGCGTGTGGGGCTGAGATCCGGAGTCGGCCGTCAGGCATCCTGACGCTTGACGCCTGACTCCTGATGCCTGATGCCTGATGCCTGACGCCTGACGCCTGACGCCTGATGCCTGATGCCTGATGCCTATTGCCTGATGCTTAACGCCTATTGCCTGATGCCCAAGCATTGAGAGCATCTTAGTGTTAATCGAACAAGCCATCTTTACCTCCGCACAGACCGCCCGTAGCGACGGCTATCAGGTCGTTGCGCGCAGCCCCGGCATCGACGCGCTCGATCTGCGCGAGATTGCGGTGTATGGCCCGTCGCACGATGCGCTCTGGGAGCAGGGAGACGACGCTTTAAGCATCAACTTCTTTCCCTTGCCCAGCGGAAGCTATTGCGTTGCGAGATCGACGGCCCCCGGCCAGGAATACAGTGCCCGCCGCGGACCTCGTGTGTACACTCAATGCCTCGTCGTCACGGCCGAGACGCTCGCGGCGTTTGGCAACAATGCACTCGCGCTGTTGGCGGCGGCGTTTGCCCAGGGACACCTGCGGGTGTACGAACAAGCGCCGCTCGAGTTGGAGCCATTCCGCCTTCTTGGCCGGGCGGTGGCCGTCGACGAAGCGCTGCTCACGCGATTATTGACCGAGCCGGGCATTACCTGGTTGCAAACGCTGGTTGAAGCAGCGGTCACCGTGCCGAACGTCGCGCTGCTTGGTGCGAACCACTCGCAACGGCTCTTGGCCGGACTGATCCATTGCCTGCCCTTGGAATGCCGCCTGCAATTCTCCTTTTCCACGGGGTTGAAATATTCGCCGCGCCGGCCTTTTCGCATCGTCTGCCTGGGAGGCAAGCTGGCCGAACAACGCCGCCTGGCGGCACGCTATGGGTTGACCGTGGTCGAAGTCTCCGGCAAGCCGCCCAAAGAATTCACCGCCAGCTCGGGTTGGGGAGGCTTCGTCGCCAGCAGCATCGCCGCTGGTAAAACCTCCTTCCTTGCCGAGCAGGTTGTCATAGCTCGGCCCGGATTAACCGTCGCCGAGCTTGCTCCGCTCGGAGATCGACTAATCGACCTGATGGCCGCGGCCGGTCAAGACACTGGGACGCTGACGGACGGCGCGACCTCGGAATCGTCAGACGAGCTCGTGGCCTCCACGGTGGCCGAGCCGTCGAGCGAAGAGCGTCGGGCAGACGCGGCGCACCCACGCTTCAGCCGGCTGGCGGTCGGACAGGCTACGTCGACAGAGGAGGAATGGACCGATGATCCATCGCACGTCGTGGGCGGCCAATGTCCGGCGGCGATTGAAACGCTGGAGTTGCTCGACGATCTGGTGTTCGAAGCGATTGCCGGCAAGCCCGGCGCGCTCGACGAACTGCGGCGCCTGTGGCCGGAGGTTCTCGTGCAAGTCGGCCCCTCGTTGGTCGAGGAATCGCGCGAGCAGTATTTGCGTCACGCCCTGCGCGTCTGGAAAGAATGCGTCGACGGTGATCAAATCCACAATCCTTCCTTGGCCCTAGCCACGATGGAGGTGATCTGCCTTTTGTTTGCGGAGCGATGAGATCGCTGAAAGCAATCCTCTAGTTACCATCAACGACGTTCCTGGTGATTGACGAATACATCAATAGCGGTAGAATGGCGATATGGCCACCGTGGTTTTGACGCCCGAAGCCGCCGAGCAATTGGATGCGCTGCCAAACCCGATTCACGGTCGCGTGCTTAGGTTGATCGTTCGCTTGGAGCAATGGCCGAATGTGAGCGGAGCAAAACCTTTGTCGGGTAAGCTGGCGGGCCGCTGGCGCATGCGGACGGGTGACTATCGCGTTCAATTTCGCCCTGAGCGGAACGACGCGGCGGACGGCGGTTGGCTGGTGGTTGTGGAAAAGATCGGGCATCGCGACCGTTTTTATTAAGGGTGAGAACATGGCGACGCAAACGATTGTGGTGGACGGCAAGCCTTACGTACTATTGCCGCGCGAAGAGTATGACCGGCTGACGACGCTGGCCAAGGCCGCCGACTTGCCGCCGCTACCCGAGGCCGATGCCCAAGGCAACTACCCGGCCGTCGAATACGCCCGTGCCAGTTTGGCCCGCAAGATCATTCGAGACCGCGTGGCCGCCGGGCTGACGCAACGCGAGCTGGCCAAGCGGGCCGGCATTAGTTTTGAGCATTTGTGCCGAATTGAAACCGGCAAGCACGTGCCGAGCGTGCCGACGATCGACAAGATCGACCGCGCATTGAAGCGGGCCGGCAAGGCCGCAAACAAAGTCGGCAAGAAAGGCAGGTAGGCAAGTCGGCCGCGTGTTGCAGCGCATGGCCGGCGGGCCGGCGAGCAAGACCATGAAAAAACCCGCGAGAAACGCGGGTTTTGCGGGAAACGAAGCGAATAGCGGCGCAGGGACTCGAACCCCGGACACGCGGATTATGATTCCGCTGCTCTAACCAACTGAGCTACGCCGCCGGATACCGTGATTTTACGGCATTTATTGACTTACGCCGGACTTTCGGTGTCATTCTGTTGACGCCTTGGACACCTCAAAGCTCTCTGCGAGAAGTCAACATGCCTAACCTAGCCGAGAAGAAAGCGCGTCGCAAGTGTCCAGGGGTTACACGCTGACCGAAAGCATCGCTGCAAACTGCGGAAGTTATTTTCCGGCCGTTCCTAAGGCGGGCTAAAACCGCCAGGTCCACTGTGAGTAATAAAAGTCGGCGTTGCCGCTCACGCCGAGCGGATTGGTGGCCTTCACGAAACTGCCGGCGAAAAAATGCGAATAACCGAAGACGACGTCCGCCCGTGGATTGAAGACGATCTGGTAGAGCAAGTCGAGTTCCTGGCCCACGTAAGTGCCGGCGGCGCCGGTGGGCGAAATGCGGATCGGCACACCGCTCGAGTTGTAAAGGGCGTCGCGGGCCTGCGCCAGGTGAAAGATGTGGTACCAGAGTGTGAGGTTCGTTCGTTTTGTCGGCGAGGCAGTGAAAAGCACGTTCAAGTCGCGAATGTTTTGCCGGCCGACCAGATCCATGAACCCGAAATAGCGGTGTGCCCAAGGAAACAACTGGTTAAAGGTGCCGTGGACGCCATTGTTAGGATTCGCGTCGCCCGAGGCCCAGTCATAATACAGCCACATTCGCGGCTTGATACGCCTGTCGGCAAGTTCGTAACCGATGCCCGAGACGGTCATCCCGGCCGATTGCAAGCCGGAGCCATAGCGGCCGAACTGATACGAGCCTTGCAACTCCCAAAGCCAGTTGCCGCGACTTCCTTGCCAACGCGAGCCGATGGTTTGGTAACTGGCATTGACGGGAAAGGCGGCGGTCACCGGCGGATCCCAGACGTTCAATCCCAGATAGTAAAAATCGAACGTCTGCTTGATGAGTGTGCCGGTATTGGGCGTCTCCGACTCTTCGGCGACCTCATCAGGTTCGGGGGCCGGATCAAACGTGCTCCAGACGCCGTAAAAATCCTGGGTGGTGTCAATCTGGCCCCGAGAAATCTGATTGGTTGGCAAGATGCCGAAAGCCACCGGCCGGACCCAGAAAGCGTCGATGTCCCATTTCTTGCCGCGCCAAAAAAGTTTCGCGCCGTCGAAGGTGCGGAGGATGTTGTTCCATTCGGCCGGCGAGACCAGGCGCTCGTTGCCATAGGCCAATTCTTGTCGGCCGATGCGTCCCCACAGATCACCACGCTCGCCATCGAGGAGCCGTATATCGGCGAACAAGTTGATCGCCTCAATGCCGTTCTCTTCGGTGGCCAGCGGAGGATGTCGCTGAAACGAAGTCGCCGAATCGAGCGCCTCGCCATACAGCCGAAGACCCTCGTCGATCTGCAGGTTGCCATAGAATCGGGTGCGCTGGAGCAGGAAGTCATCGCTCAGGCCGGTAAGGTTGTGCTCGCGAAGGTTGAATTCATGATGGTCGCGCAAACGATATTCGCCGCCCAAATCGAGCATGCCGCGGCGGCGCGGGCCAACGCGCCACTGTTTGAAGATGTCGCCCAGGTAGTACTCGCGGTTGTCAGGATCGTTCAAATACGAAAAGTCATTGTCGTAATACAACCGCTTGTAGGCTTCCATCGCCGGCCGCTTCTCTTGCGGCGTGCTGCGACGCGGCGATTCCGCTTCTTCCTGCACCTCTTCCGGCTCGCCCGGTGTGGCTGATGGGCTTTCGCTCGGCGCCGTCTGCTGCGCATGCGCGCCGCTGCGGAAAGCGGCCGCCACAATCGCGGTGATGAGCACGGGCACAAGCAGGCGCATAAAAAACCCCGCCATCGGCGGGGCGTTTGCGCAACACCCTACCACAGCGACTAAAACCGCGGTAGGAGTCATTCGCCGGTCAAAGGGCGGTTACCTGGGGGACTCCATCCCCATCGATGACACTCGTCATCATCGGCAGATTCGTCAAAACCGCTACAGTTTATTTGAAAAGTATGGTCTAACGCACAATTCAGAGCGTCGATTCAGAGTGTCGATCGTAGTGGCGAATGAGGGAATGATGCGGAGACGCCGGGCCAGGTCGTCGATGCCGGTGACCTGTTGGCGGTGCTCGATTCCGCTGCGGTGGGGAAAAGGTCCAGTGGCACCGAAGTCGAGTGACGCGCAGAACGCCACCGACCTCCGGGCGTCGATAGATCACATGTCTGCGAGTATTTCTGGCACCTCTTTTGTCGGCAACGAAGGAAACTTCATGATCCACACCCGCGCGTTTCTTTTGGTGATGGCCTGCCACCTTGTCGTTCAAACGGGCACGCACGCCGCCGAGCGGACCACGCCATTGATCGTCGGCCACCGTGGCTTGCTGCTACATGCCCCAGAAAACACGCTGCCCAATTTTCGAGCCTGCCTTGAGCTTCGCCTCGGCTTTGAGTTTGACGTGCAGCGGACCCAAGACGGCGCACTGGTTTGCATCCACGACGCGACTCTGGACCGAACCACAAATGGAAGCGGGCAAGTCGCCAACCTCACGCTTGCCCAAATCCGAGAATTTGATGCAGGGAGTTGGTTTGATCCGAAGTTTGCCGGTGAGAAAGTGCCGACCGTGGACGAGGTGCTCATGCTGGTCGCCGAACACAAACAGCAGGAGGTGCTGATCGCCGTCGACCTCAAAGCCGAGAACATCGAAGCGGACGTCGTTCGTCTGGCCGAAAAACATGGCGTGCTCGACCGGCTCCTGTTCATCGGCAGAACCATAACCGAGCCAATGGTCCGCCGCGCGATACGAAAAGCGTCTGGCAAAGCGCATGTTGGGATACTCGCCAACAATCCGGCTGAATTACAAAAGGCGATAAGCGATCCTGATGCAGAGTGGGTGTACTTACGATATTTTCCGTCGAAGGTGGAAATGAGCGCCGTCCGGGACAGCGGCAAGTCGAGCTTCATCACGATTGCCGGCGTTGATCTGCCCGACAACTGGCATCACGCTGCCGCCGTAGGCATCGACGCCATTCTGACCGATTATCCGCTCAACCTGCGGAAAGCTTTGCGGTCGCGTTAAAACCAGCAGCCCGCTGTGAGGGCGAAAAAGGAGAACGATGGCGGCTAACCGGATACTGACTGTGGAGCGCAAGCGCATTGACCCGCACCGCCTTTACGGTGTTGTCGTCCGCCAGTCTGACGCCCTGATTCTATTGCATCGGGAGTATGACTTCCAGTTCGACGGCTTCTGTGTCATTCGGCGTAAGGACATCAGCAAGTCGTTTTCCTCCGACTCCAACGACTATTGCGCCATGCTGATGAAGAAGGAGGGAAGATGGCAGCCGGTGCCTCGGCACATCCAAAACCTGCCTCTCGACTCTTGGGCCAGCTTGCTGAGCCGGTTTGTCGGCAAGGTCGTCATCCTTGAAAACGAGCGCACCGACGATTTTTATATCGGGCCAGTGCAAGAGATCACGAAGACAGGCGTGGTCGTCCGCCATTTCGACGGCTGCGGCGAGTGGACGGGTAATGAATCTGTACCATTCTTGAAAATTACCTGCATGAGGTTCGGAGATCGCTACAGCACGACGCATGGGAAGTATCTGAAAAAGCAATGAGAGGGGCGTGCCAGTTCGTCATGGATCGGGCAACACGATACTGTTTCGGTTCGTGATTGCTCTGAAGATCCGCACCGCTCCCCGGTATTGTCGGTCTCGTTCGGCTTTGTGCTTTTGGTGGTCCTCAACTGTCATTCGTCGGTCGTAAACGGCACCGTCGATCCATATCGCCTCCGACCACCCTTTATCGTCGCCGTCAGCCGGGCAGTGATCTGCATGATGCTGGACCTCGGTGAGAACCTCGGAAGGGCACGCTTCGATGGACTCTTGAGCGTTTTCCTCCGTCAGCCGCAAGAACACGCATGTACTGATCTCCCGCCGAGAAATAATGGTTCAGTCGGCTCGTGCTGGAGGGAGCTAACGCCTACGGCTAGCGATGTCCGGATGCCAAAAGCGAACCGTTCCGTCGTTGCCGCCGCTGGCTAACGTCTTGCCGTCGGGAGCGTATTGAAGCCAGAAAAGGAAGCTCTTGTGGCCGTCACACGAGGCCTTTTCAGTCCAAGTGGCCGTGTCCCATAGCCGGACTGAACCGTCGCCTCGGCCCACCGCCAAAGTTGCGCCATCGGGTGAAAGCGCCAAGGGACGCACCCACGTCGAGTGTTGCAGGGTGCGCTCCTCTTCGAGCGTTTCGAAGTTCCACAACTTGACATCGCCCGATGAGTCGCTGGAGCAAAACCGCTTGCCGTCCGGCGTGAAGACGATCGCCCATACGGCCAGCTTGTGGCCGGCGAGGCGGGACTGAACGCGGCCGGTCTGCCGCTCCCAAACCAGCAATTCGCCGGGATCACCCGTCGTCCAGTTGCCGCCGCCGGTGAGCAGCCATTTTTCGTCGGGCGAGATCGCGGCGCAATAAATCTGCTGCTGGTGTTCCCGCCGACTCGCTTGCTCTTGACCAGACGTGGTGTCCCACACTTTTACCAGCCCACCGTCACAAGCACTAATGAGCGTCCGGCCGTCGTCAGCGAAGACGACCGCTGAGACCGCGCCTGGATGGCGGTGCAAGCTCGTGCGCGTCTGGCCGCTGCTGGCGTCGCACAGGTAAATCGCGCCGTCATCGCCTCCCGTGGCTAAAGTAGCGCCATCCGGCGAGAACGCGGCACAGCGTGTCGTGGGATGCCCGGCGCGCGTGATGAGCAATACGTTGCTCTCCACATCCCACAGCTCAAACCGGTTGCCGCGACCGCCCACAAACAGCCGCTTCCCGTCGGGCGAATAGACCGCGGCCCAGACAGAATCGTCGCGGCCCGTGATGCAGGCGAAGGGATTGATGCTCGAAACTTCGGGCAGCCAGTGGAGCAGCCGGCCGTCCAATCCGGCGGAGATCAATCCACGCTCGCCGTCGAAAATAAGCGCGGCTACCGATTCCTCGTGCTTCTTGACCGACTGCAACGCTTCCCACGACGTCGTATTCCAGAGCTTGATCGTTCCGTCCCAGCTTCCCGCCGCCATGCGCCGGCCATTTCGTTCGAAGACGATCGACCAGATGGCGAACGGATGCCTTCCCAGTTCCATCGGCTTGCGATCGGTTGCCAGGTCGTGCAATCTCGCCGCACCATCGGATGTGGCTACCACGAGTTGTTCTCCATCCGGAGCGAAGGCGAGCGCCGTGACGCGTGAGCCACCCGCGCGAATCACTTGCGGACCAGCGGTCGGGCGCCGGCTGCCTTCGCGATTGACGCGGTATAGCTTTACCTCGTGCCCATACGAAGCGACTGCCAACCGCGCGCCATCCGGCGAAAAGGCCAGTGTTTGTACCGGGCCTGGTTGGGAGGCGAATTCGTGAATCCGCTTACCGCTCGCCACGTCCCACACGCGGACTGCTCCGCCAACCGTGATGCCCGCCAAGAACCTGCTGTCGGGCGAGAAGAGCAGCGCTACGTTGCGATCCGCCACCGCGTTGTCGCGAAATTTGGTTTTGGCCGCATCGAGATCCATTACGGCCACATTTCCCTCCGCCGCGGCGAAGGCCAACCAGCGAGCGTCACTGGAGAGGACGGCGCATGCCGGCTCGCAACCCATTTCAGCGATCAAACGGGCCTCATCCCTTTGCCGAGCCGCCCGTTGCCATACGCGTCCATCGATGTCGGCCGTCCGTAACCGCTGGCCGTCCGTGGAGAGAGCCGTAGTGAACGTCGTCCGCTGGCGCGACAACAGGACCGGCTCGATCTGTAGCTTGGGAGGCACGTGTACTTCGCCGTCGAGTTGCTGATAGGCCGGTGTCGGTTGCGCAGCGGCAATTTCCGCCCACAAGCCGACCGTTATCAACACGATGCAGAAGCAAAACGTAGTGTGAGACAAGCGAGCCTTGACTCGCGCGGGTTGACCATTGAGACAAGGTGATGGGGGGACAAGGAGACACGGAGAGCAGCGAAGCTGTAATCGCTCAGAGCGCTCCCTCTCGCCGTCGTCCCCTTGTCCCCATGTCTCCTTGTCTCCTTGTCGCCATGACCGTCTCGTTTGACGATATCCTCCGAATTTGTTCTCACTCATGGCCCGCTCCTGTCTGGAAGTGCCCCCGCCACAAAAAAGCT
>DASSFG010000377.1:0-5950 GCA_035694685.1 Pirellulales bacterium | reverse complement strand
CATATCCTTACGATCCAGACCGGCGACCAGCAGCGATTCGCCAACCTGCTGCTCTCGATTGGCGTGAGAATCGAGGATTAAACGAGTTACCGGCACACTGACGTGTGCCGCTCGCCTGTGGCGAGCGGGAGGCGTGAGCCTCCCGGTAGTGTCAAACCACGTTTGGGAGGTTATTTAATCCGCGATGCTAAGGTTCAAGTGATATGCCGACGACCATCGACGCCCATCAGCACTTTTGGCAGCTCGAACTGCCGGCGCCGTTCGATTACCGGTGGCTCGACGCGGCGCGGAACGCGCCGCTCCTACGCGACTTTTTGCCCGAGCACCTCGCCCCGCACTTGCGCGCCACGGGCATTGCCCGGTCCATCGTGGTGCAGACGCAGCACCATTTGGAAGAGAACCGTTGGGCTCTGAGACTGGCCGACAAGAACGATTCCATCGCGGGCGTTGTCGGTTGGGTGGATCTGGCCAGCCCTGATTGCGATGGGCAGCTCCTGGAGTTCAGGCAGCATCCCAAGTTTGTCGGCGTGCGGCACGTCACGCAAGACGAGCCGGACGACGATTTCATCGTTCGCCCGGACGTGCTGCGAGGGCTGAAAGTTTTGGAAAAGCACTCAGTGCCCTTCGACCTGCTGTTTTACGTAAAGCATCTGCGGCACGCGACCACCTTGGCCGAGTTGCTACCCGAATTGCCGATGGTGATCGACCATCTTGCCAAGCCGCACATCCGAGAGCGTCGCACTGACGACTGGCTGCCGCACTTTCGCGCTGCGGCGCAGTATCCGAACGTTTATTGCAAGCTCTCGGGCATGGTCACCGAGGCCGACTGGCAGCACTGGACTGCGGCTGATTTGCAGCCCTATGTGCAAACCGCGCTCGAATTGTTTGGCCCCGCCCGGCTGATGTACGGCTCCGACTGGCCGGTCTGCGAGCTGGCCGGCAGCTACGAGGAAGTCTTCGCCGCATTGAACGAGGCGCTCGGTCCTCTCAGCGATGATGAGCGAGATGCGATCTTTGGCGGCACCGCCTCACGCTTCTACAAGCTGCCGTTGCCTTAACTGCCGGGTCCTGTTGCGACTAGCGTTGTGCCGATTTCGCTCGATTGGCCGGCAGGTATTGCTTGTACTTCTGGAACAGTTGGGTCGTGACTTTGCGGAGCTGGCCCAGCGACGTGACCAGTTGCGGCTTGTCTTTCGCAAAAGCATCGACGCCTTGCAGGGTTTTTATGGCCTCGTCGGAAAAGAAGGCCACGTCGGCTAAGGCCGATGCCTTGGCCGCGCTGTCGGTCGTCGCCGACGCTTTCTCCGAGGCAGTGGCAATCAGATAGTCGGCATTCGCCAGGTCGACGCGCCAACCCCAGGTGTCCTTCAAGTCGTCCTTTCCGGGCAGGCATTGAATGGCGTTGCGCAGATACTCGGCGTAGGTCTTTCGCTCGGCCACCGATGGGGTGGCTGAGGTGTACGACAACTTGGCCGCCAAGGCCCGCACGTGCCAGGCTTTCGCCTCGCGCCGTTTGTCGTTCAATTGCTGCGCCACGTCCAGGGCCTGGGCGGCGCTATCGAGGCAGAGCTTCTTGTTGTCCGACAAGAACCGTCCGCCGACCGCGGCGATCAGAGAAGCCCGTTCGTAGAGGAGGTCAAACCGCGCCGTCGTCGGAGCCTGAAAGCGTGCATCGTCCACGTATTGACCGAACGTTTTCAGGGCGGAATTGACGTCGTTGCGGCGACTGTAGAGGTCGGCAAGGTTCACGATCGCGGTCACCTTGTCGTCCAGCGAAGCCGCGGGAAGGTCGGCATCGACGAATCGCTTGGCGCGCGAGACGGCTTTGTCGAAATCCTGCATGTTGGCGGCCAGCGTCATGGACGACAGATAGTAGAGCGGTTTCCCCTGCTTGCCTAAGATTTCAATGGCCCGCTCGAGCGCCGCGTCGGCCTTCTGATAATGTTCTTTCTTGGCGGCCGGCTCTTTGGCGGCCATCCAGAGGTGTAATTGCGTTTGCCAGAAGCAGCCTTCTGCGCGAGCTGAGGCCGGCAAAACTTCAGCCGAACCGACGTCACGGAGGTTCACGGCGTCGTTCAAGTTCTGCAGCGCCGCCTTGAATTCGTCTTTCCAGGGACGCCCGCAGGAGCCGCCCGCCGCGAGCAGCTTGTAACGGGCGCGCCCCTGCGCGAGCAGTGCCAACCCAGGCGAGCTCAGGGCCGTATTGGCCTCGGCCGCTGCGCGTTCAAATGCGTCGATGGCCGTGCAATAGTGATTGGGATCGTCGCGCAGCACCCAGGGGAAGTCTTCTTCAGCGTTGCCCAGGTTGATCCAGGCGTATTCAGGGTGCGGACGGTATTCAATCGCTTTGGATTGTTCCGCCAGTTCCACGGCCCGCTCGAGACAGGCGCGCTGCGCGTCGCGGCCTTCATCGGTATAGTTGGCCATCTCGACGTTGGCCGTGGCGAGGCCGTCGAGAAACTCGGAAAAGTGCTCGCTGGGTTGCTGCTGTGATCCGCGGATCGCTTCTTCAAAGTCGGCAATCGAATTGCGATAGAGAGCGAGCCGCTCGCTGCCCGACGCTTGCCGCGCGCCAAGGATTTTCGCCTGGCCGCGTAAACCGTAGGCCCCAGGAGGAGGCGCGCCTCGCCGGCCATCGAACAAAGGTCCGAGGTCTTCCTTCTCCAGCGTGGCCAGATCGCTGCCGCCGGACAAGTACCAGCGGACAAAACCTCGCCGAACATAATACTCGGGCTGATCCGGATCGTATCGCACCGCCAGGTCGAGCGCCGCAAACGCTTCTTGATCGGGCTTTTGATCGTCCTCCAGCAATCCGTATTGCGTGCGCAGCAAGCGGCCCTTGGCGGCGTATAGCGCCGCGACGGCTTTCTTCGCTTCAACGTCGCCGCTTGACTCCGGAACGTGCTTTTGTGCGAGGTCCAGCCCCGGCTTAATGACGTTGTCGAACGCGGCTTGGGCGGCGTCGCCAACCAGCGTCGCACCTTCGGCCGCCGCCAGAGACCGCGCATAGAGGCGCACGGCTTCCGCCGGCTTGGTTTTTGCCGCCGACTGGGTGCCGCGCAGCAAGATCCACGCGGACTGGCATTGCGGGTCGGCCGAGAGCGACCTCATGAGCCCGTCCAACGTGGCTTCGTCCACCGGCGCCGTCGAGGCAGCGGCCGTTGCCAATGCCAGGTTTGTGCTGAAATCAGCCAGCTTGGGATCGATTTTCAGCGACTGTTCGATCCAACGATGGACGCGACCCGCGGAGTCGGGCTCGAGCGGTGGAGGCGTCCACGGGGTGGCGGCTTCGCCTACGTTCTCGGCGAGCTTCTTTGCCACCTCGACAAGCGCCACGGCCGACGCCTGACGGCGGAAATCGAGCGAAAGAACCTCCGGCGGCGATTCGAGCGCTTCGCACAGTCGATCGGCAAGCGGGGCGGCGTCGTTTTCGGCGAGCTTCCGGTGCATTACGTTGGCAACGTGCAAAACCACATAGTCGACGTACGGCCGGTCGGTTTCAGGTACTGCGGCACTCTGCAAGCCTTCGACGCTCCTAAAGGCCGCTTCGAGCGGCTGCTTGCCAGCGGCCAGCGCTTTTTCGAGGGCGCATTCCGCCTGGCAGGCCTTGATGAAGGTGCCAAGATCGGCGGCCGCCGCCGCCGTGGCGGCGCTCTCGGCCCGACGGCATGTTTCCTCCAAGTCTTGCCAGGAGATCCTCGGTTGAGAGGCTTCGCGACGCATCTCTTCCACCAGCATCTCGGCGAATTGGCGACGCAGTTCGTCGTTGGCGCGGGGCAAATGCTCCACTTCGTCGATGGCCTGCTTGAGCGCCTCGGGCTCTTTGCTAGCGCTTCCCCAGCGGGCGAACGCCGCAACGAGCCGACCCTGCAGATCGCCGGGCAGACGATCACGGCCCGCGGACCATCCCTCCAGACTCTTTTCGATCTGAGGCCAGGCGCTCGCCGTATCGTTCAACAAATCGAGCGTCTGGTTGGCCGCGATCAGGATTTCGACCGACGCTGGGTCCGGCAAATAGACGCGATCGATGCGCTTGAGAATCGACGTGCCCAGCGAGCGTTTGGCGGGATCGGCGCTGGCCGTCAGATTCGCCGCCTGGCGGCCTAGCTCTCGGCTGAGCTCTTTGACCCGTGTGGCCAGCAGACGGTCGGCGCTATCCGCCCACTCGGGGTCCGCTTTTCGCAAATCAGCCACGGTTTGAGAGACGGCATCGAGATCGATGTCGGCCGGCAGCGAATTGCCATCGAAGCGCGACTGCACCAGCACGCCCAGCAAATGACGCCTCGTCCGCTGCGCCGCCTCCGCTTTATCAAGCAGGTCGCTATCTTTCGTCTTTTCCAGCCAGCTCTGGGCCTTGGCCCAATCCTTCTGTTGCCAGGCGAGATACGCGTGGGCAATCGCAGCACGCCGCAACAGATCGGCGCGCATCGGCAAATCGGCGGCGATCTTGGCGTCGGCCTCGGCCAACTCCTTTTCTGCCTCGTCGAGCACGCGGTCGCGAATATTTTCGTCGGTCCGGCCGAGCAAACGCTCGACGATCATCTCCGGCGTCAGGGTCGGCGTATTGGAGGTCTTCGACGAACGGCGTTTATGTTCGTCGACCATGATCTCGAGCGTGAGATTGTCGGGCAGCGAAGCCCTAAGCCGGTCGCAAATCTCACCTGCGCGATCGAGATCTTCGTCGGCATCCGTCTTCATCTTCTCGTCGAATTCCTCTTTGGCCGCCGTGACGATCTTGCCTTTCAGTTCGTCGAGTTCGGCCGTTGAGGCGTCGCGCTCATCTTTCGACAGCTCGCCGAGAACGCGGTCGTATTCCGTGAGCGCCGCCTCCCACTTGCGTTCTTCGAGCCGACCGCGGGCCTTTTGCAGCTCGTGGTCCAAAATGCTCTTGTTCAGTCCGATCACTTGCGTATCATACGGCTGGAGAGCGGCGAGCAGTTTGTAGAGCCCTCGGGCCTCATCCACGTTGCCGTTCTTCAAGGCGTCTTGCGCCGCAGCGATGGCATGGGGCAGCACCTCGAAAATGGCGTTCTTCAAGCCGGTATCGCCGGCGAAGGCTTCGACTGCTTTCAGCCGATTCGCAATGTCGAGCGCGTCGCGGAAACGGCTTTCGTTCTGGGCATCGGTGATGGCCTTGATGCCCGCGGCGATGACCTCGGCTTTCACCTTATAGACGTTAGGATTCTCGATCGACGCCAGATCCTCGAAGACGCGTGCGGCGGCCTCGAAGTTTTTCGCCTGGGCATGCTGCAACACGTGCTCGGACCAACGTTGCCAGATGTTCCGGCCCAACTCGACAACCTGGTTGTGCGTTTCGTCGATATCGGACAACAGCGTAAAAATGTCATACGCGCCGCGGTAGTCGCGAGCGTCGGCTTTTTCATTGGCCAAATGGACGGCGACCTGAAAGACGCTGTCGCGAAATTCCTTCTCCTCGTTCCTGGTAAGGTCACCCTTAATCTGGTTCTGGATCAGCAGTGCCTTATGCACCTCGGCTTTCTCGGCGAGTTTCTTGGCGTCCTCGGTGGCGCTCGTCACGACGCGCTCCCGCAGCTCGCGCGGATCGCTGCGCCACCGCCGCCAAAAGGGCGCGTCGATGGCGCCGATGGCGTTTTTGTATTCACTCGCCGCTATGAAACGATTGACATCCGCATCCGTCTGCTTGCCAGTGAAGGCGGCGCCGAGCGCCGCCAGCAGCACCACGCCCAGCGAGACCACGAGCTTGACGCTCAGCCGCCACCACGGTTTCGGACGCGCGACGGGCTGCTGCCCGACGATGGTTTGGTACACATCGGGCTTGGTGTCCTGGGGATTGATCGCCTCGGGCAAGGTGATGGTAGCCAGGTGCCGGCTGTCGACCAGGCCGCTCGAGAGCATCGTGCCGGTGCCCACGCCGGGACCGACGTTGGCTGGATACACCGTCTCGAGAATGCCGACGGGCGCCTTCTTA
>DASSFG010000376.1:0-5865 GCA_035694685.1 Pirellulales bacterium | reverse complement strand
ACTTGACTTACAGATGGTGAATTCAATCAGACCGCTGCCATGCCGGGTATGCCATGAGCGTCCACGAGGCCTCTCCACTCGAAAACTTCCATCAGTTTGTGGGCGAACCCGACCCGCTTCAAACCATCGACCCGTTCGCTGAAATCGACATGCTCGCACCGGTCCTGAACCGACTTGAGCGGCATGAAAGTGCGGAATTGCGATTTGCCTTTTTCTGGGACGCACTGTGGTGGTCGTGCAACGCGGTGGCAAGCGTGGGCTCGGCGGGGTAAGCTGAAACGTCTGGCCGACGCGATGGAAGTCCAGGTCCATCGATGCGGAAGTTATTGGTCGGCCATTCCTGAGCCAAATCGCAAAACACAAAAGCCAAAAATCAAAGCCACCCGAGTTCGACCACTATGCGCCACTTCTACCGACCTTTGCCGATGGTCGTTCTCATTTTTCTCGCGCGGCTGATCGCCGCTGAAGAAGCCGCAAAGCCGGCGACGCCCGCGGGGCACTCGGTACACGGAGAAGTGTTCAACGAAGGGCCGCGACAGCGTGCCTACTTGATGGGCGACACGGGCAACGTCGCTATCAAGGTGACGACGAAGTCGGTGGAGGCGCAGAAGTTCGTCAACCAGGGCCTGGGCCAACTGCACGGCTTCTGGTACTTCGAGGCCGAACGCTCGTTCCGCCAGGCGGCCGCCCTCGACCCCGACTGCGCCATGGCCTATTGGGGCATGGCCATGGCCAACCGCGAAAACAACAAACGCGGTCGCGGGTTCATCGCCGAAGCCGTCAAACGCAAGTCGGGCGCGACGCCGCGCGAAACCGCCTGGATCGACGCGCTGAATCAATACCTCGCTGCTGGTCCGGACAACAAGCCGCGCGACGAGAAAGACCGACGGCGGCAATACGTTCGCGCGCTGGAAGGCATCGTTCACGATTATCCCGACGAGATCGAAGCCAAGGCCATGCTCGCCCTGATGATCTGGGAGAATTTGAGTCACGGCATTCCGATTTCCAGCCACGAAGCCGTGGCCGCGCTGTTGCGCGAAGTACACGCGGCCAATCCCATGCACCCCGCCCACCATTACGTGATTCACCTGTGGGACGGCGAGAAGCCCGCCCGTGCGTTGGCTTCAGCCGCACTCTGTGGACAATCGGCGCCGGTCATCGCCCACCTCTGGCACATGCCGGGCCATACTTACTCGCGGTTGCAACGCTATGTCGATGCTGCCTGGCAACAAGAGGCTTCGGCCAGAGTCGATCACGCTCACATGATGCGCGATCGGGTCATGCCCGACCAGATTCACAACTATGCGCACAACAACGATTGGCTGGTCGAGAACCTCTCTTTCATAGGCCGGGTTCACGACGCGGTCGACCTGGCCAAAAACCTGGCGGAGCTGCCGAGGCATCCCAAGTACAACACGCTCGGCGGGTCGGGCAGTAACCGGCTCGGCCGCCAGCGGCTGCTCGCTATCCTGCCTCAGTTCGAACTGTGGGACGAATTGCTGCTGTTGTCGCAGACGCCGGTCGTGGAACTTTCCGAAATAGAAGATGAGCAAATCCGCTATCGCCGCGCCGTCGGGGCCGCGCTGATTGCCACGGGCGATCTTGCGCAAGGCAAGACGCACATCGCCGCTTTGCAGGAGCTGGAAGCCAAGCTCAAGGCGGAACGCGACAAAGCGGCGGCCGACGCCGAAGCCAAAGCGAAGAACGACAAGAAGCCCGACGACCAGGTCGCGAAAGCCAAGAACGACGCCGCCGATTCGTTCAAGCATCGGCTGGAAAACGTCGCTGCTGCACTGGAAGAACTGCACGGCCGCTGGGCTTTGGCCGGCAACGACCCTACCGTCGCTTTGGCGCATCTGGAAATGGCCAAGGGCTTGAGCAAAGAAGCGCTCTCGCGTGCTTATCTGCAAGCCGGCGATAAGGCCAAGGCCGAGCAGCTCGCGCGCGAGGCGGTCAACGAGGGGAAGAACCGCGTGTTGCCGTTGGCCAATCTTACCGAGGTGCTTTACCAGGTTGGCAAGTCGACGGAAGCGACGGAAGAGTTTCGCAAGCTGCAAGCGATTTCATCCTTCATCGATCGCGACCTGCCGATCTTCAAGCGTCTCGACGAGCTGGCGCCCAAACTAGGCTCGCCGGCCGACTGGCGGCAGCCGTATCAACCGGCAAGCGACGTCGGCAACCGGCCCGAGCTGGCCACGCTCGGCCCGTTTCGCTGGCGGCCGTCGGCGGCGCCGGAATGGACGTTGCCCAATTCACGCAGCGAGAGCATTTCGTTTAGCGGCTACCGCGGTCGCCCGGTGGTGGTGATTTTTTATCTCGGTTTCGGCTGCTTGCACTGCGTCGAACAGCTTACGACGTTCGGGCCGATGCAGCCGGAGTTTTCTTCCGCGGGCATCGAACTGGTGGCTATCAGCACCGATACGGTCGAGGCCCTGCGCAAATCGCTTGAATCACGCGCGGCGGCCGGTTCGCCGCCGTTGGCCGTCACGCTGCTATCGGACACCGAGTTGGCGGTGTTCAAAGACTATCGTGCCTTCGACGATTTCGAAAACCAGCCGCTGCACGCCACATTTCTGATTGACAAAGACGGCCTCGTCCGCTGGCAAGACATCGGCTATGAGCCGTTCAACAATCCGAAGTTTTTGCTCGAAGAAGCAAAGCGGCTGTTGAGTTTGGGTTCGTAGCGAGTTGTCGGCAGAGGCGGCAATATCCGTAGGGTGGGACGAGCGAAGCGAGTCCCACCTAACAGCGGGCCGAACAGGTGGGACTCGCTTCGCTCGTCCCACCCTACGCCAACTCAACATTGACTACCAGGACACGACAATCATTGTCTTGCTCGCCGATTTGCGGTAAAACAAAGCTATTAGGCAACCTGCACCTCTGGCGGAGTTTCGTTATGTTCTCGCGCCGCGATTTGTTACGGGCGACCGGGCTCGGTCTGTGGGGAATCAGTTCCAGCGGTTGGCTGCCGGCTTTTGCCGATGAAGTGGCCAGACATCCGGCGCGACGCCGTCAATGCGTGCTGCTCTGGATGCCCGGCGGCCCAAGTCAGATCGACACGTTCGACATGAAGCCGCGACACGCCAACGGCGGCGCCTACAAAGAGATCGCCACGAGCGTTCCCGGTCTGGGACTGAGCGAACACCTGCCCAAGCTCGCCGGTCAGGCCGAACACCTGGCCATCGTGCGTAGCCTGAGCACGAAGGAGGGCGACCACGGCCGGGGCACCTACCTGATGCGCACCGGTCATCAGCAAGGCGGGCCGATCAAGTATCCCGCTATCGGCGCTTCGTTGGCCAAAGAGCTCGGTTCCGAAGAGGCCGAGGTGCCCAACTACGTGAGCATTGCTCCCTACTCGTTTTTCAGCCCGGCGTCATTTAGTTCCGGCTTTCTCGGACCCAGGTACGCCCCGTTGACGGTGGGCGTGCGAGAAGAAGAGGCCGGCGGCCAGTCGCCAGCAGCTCAATCGCGCGGTTACGCTCAACTGGGTGTCGACGATCTGTCGCCGCACGCGGGCGTCACACCGAAGCAGGCCACCAGCCGCCTTGACATCTGGAAATCGCTCGAAGACGGGTTTGTTTCGCGGCACCGTACGGCCTCGGCCATTGCCCACCAGACGGTTTATCAGCGGGCCGTGCGCATGATGAAAAGCGAAGCCGCCCAGGCATTCGATCTCAGCAACGAAGATGACAAGACGCGCGAGCGTTATGGCCGGGGTCGCTTCGGGCAAAGCTGCCTGATGGCCCGACGCCTGATTGAGCGTGGCGTACCATTCGTCGAGGTTTCACTCGGCGGGCTGGGCAACGGCGGCATCGGCTGGGACACACATCAAGATAACTTCCGCCTCGTGCAGCAGCTTTCCGCAGAGCTCGATGCCGGCTGGGGTACGCTTTTGGCCGAGCTGGCCGAACGCGGCCTGCTCGACACGACGACGATTTTGTGGATGGGCGAGTTCGGACGCACGCCGCGGATTAACAACACGGCCGGCCGCGATCATTTCCCCGCCGCCTGGAGCTGCGTTTTCGCCGGCGGCGGTATCCACGGCGGCCAGGCTTACGGACGCACCAGTGCCGACGGCATGACCGTGGAAGACGGCAAGGTCGATGTGGGCGACGTGCTCGCCACGCTCTGCGCCGCACTGGGCATCAATCCGGCCGCTGAAAACATTTCGGAAGAAGGCCGCCCCATCAAGATTGCCGAGGGAAAAGCGATCGAGGCGATTCTTCGCGGTTAGCAACGTCTTACCTCTGCACGCCGACGAAGAAGTTGAACATCTGCAACTGGTCGCCCGGCGCTTTGTGGATGGGGAAGGCAAAGTCGAGCGCGATCGGCGCCGGTCCCATGGCGGGTATGGTGACGCGCAAACCAAAACCCGGCGAAATCCGGAAGTCCTGCCATTTGAGCTCAGTGCTGCGCTCCACCGTGCCGAAATCGCAGAACACGACGCCCCGCAACGCGTCGGCCGGCGTGATCGGAAACATGTACTCCACCGTGTTCAAGAACTCGAACTTACCACCGACCTGCACGCCCATGTCGAGCGGCGAGGCGCCGCGGAAATAGAAGCCGCGGATGGTGTTGTAACCGCCGGCGAAGAAGTTTTCATAAATCGGCGTATTGGCGCCGGTAAAGCCGGTGTCGTTGAGCAGGTTGATCACCTGGCGGCCCGAGCCGTCGGGCCGCTCGTACACCAGAAAGTGCTGCCGCCAACCGACGACGGCGCGTGGAAAGTTGAAGGTGCCGAACCCCTCTTCTAATTCCAGCGACAAGCGATGGCCCTGCGTCGGCAAAAACGGACTGTCGCGCGTGTCGTGGACGATGTTCCACGAGCCGACAAACAAAGCGCTGTTGCCCAATACCCGTTGCAGTTCCGGCGGCGTGGGAACCGTCGGGTTGAAAATCTTCACGTCTTCGCCGCGCATGCCAAGCGAAGTTGAGAGGTCGGGCGTGAGCATGTAGCCGAAGCTGACGCGCCCGCCGATGCGTTCTTCGGTCCAGTTCTGGTAGTAACGATTGAAGTAGTAGCCGTCGAGTCCGAAGTTGATCCGCGTGTCCCACAGGTACGGCTCGCGGAAGGTGAAGCCGTAACGGGACAGCAGCGTGCCCGGGTAAGCCTCGATGCGGAACTGCTGTCCGGCCCCGCGAAAAGCGGTCGCGTTGCGGATGTCTTCCCAGCTCGTTGGAATGCGCCGCCAATCGAAGTTCTGTTCGTCGACCACGATGTTGCCGATCAGGCCGGCGTTGGAGTTCACCCCCACGCCGAACATCAATCGCCCGGTCTGCGTCTCCTGCACTTGCACCGTAATGGGCACTGGCAGCGGAGGCTCATTGAAGGGGGAGTCGGGCGAAAACATCTCACCCTGGCTGCCGTATCCGCCCAACGGCGGCGGGCCACCGCCGATCATCGGTCCGTTCGGCTGGGCGCCATAGCCCGGTATGCTATTGGGCGACGGATAGACGCTCGGCGGCGCACCTTGTGGTCCGAGGGCGCCCGGCCCTGCTTGTGGGCCAGGCTGGAAGAATGGCGCCGGCCGGTTAGGGCCGGGTTGCGGCGGCGCCCCGTACTGGCCGGACGGTGCGAATTGGCCTGGTTGACCAACCGGTCCGGGTTGACCAACCGTTCCCGGCTGGTAACCAAGTTGCGGCGGCGGATTCTGCACCCCGGCGCCGTACGTGCCCGTGACACTGCCCGGCTGACCGTAAGCGCCGCCGTTCGTCGGAGAAGGGCCCGCCGGCGGCGCGTATTGTACGGGCTGACCGGCCACGCCGCCATACCCGGCCGACGGGTAGCGGCTCGATCCGAAGCCCGCCGGCGCATCGGGGCCGGTGCGTCGCAAGGGCACCTGCCCCGCCTGTGCGGCACCGGGC
>DASSFG010000375.1:0-7666 GCA_035694685.1 Pirellulales bacterium | reverse complement strand
AACGTCCGCACGATGCCACGGCGGTCGCCCAGGCCCTGCGAGAAGCGAAAGAGAAGGCGGCCAGCGGCGCGGCGGTGGCACAGGCCGCCACAGGCCCGAGCGCGATTCGCATCGGACAGGAGAAGACGGAGGTCAAGGAAGTTCGTGAACTGCTCGGCAAAAAGAAACGCAAGAAGAAACGGGGGCCGTTCTATGAGCAGGCGTGGTTTCTGGCCGCTTGTCTGGCTGCGGTTATTGGCCTGGCGGCCTGGATCTTCTGGCCGCTCAACGAGCAGCAGTTGTATGAACGGGCAGAGCCACTGATGGCCGGCAACGACGAGCTCGCATGGAAACGTGCCCGCGAATCGTATCTGGAACCGATGCTTAAGCGGTTTCCTCAGGGCCAGCACACGGCGTGGGCCAAAGACCAGATCGACCGCATAGAAATGGCCAAGGCCGAACAGCGTTTGAAGATGCACGAGCGGCGTGGGTTTAAGCCCGAAACGGAGGGAGAAAGTCTATACGCCAGCGCCAAGCGCTATGAAGATGAGTTTAACGACCGGCTGACGGCCTACGACAAATACAAGAGCATTCCCGACATTGTGTCGGCCGAGGGCAAAGACCGCCCCTACGTGCTGCTGGCAACTAAGCGTGCCAAAGAATTGATGGACCAGGCAGGGTCGAAAGACGCGCGGCGGGCACTGATCCAGTCGCGCCTGGACGACGCTGATCAACTCGAGAAAGACGGCAAGCGCATGGAGGCACGCAAGATCTGGAACAGCGTCGTCACGCTCTACGCCGACAATCGCGAGCTCGAGCCGCTCGTCGCCCGCGCGCAAAAGCGTCTGGCAGGGGAAGAGCCGGAAGAAGAGAAGTCAAAGCAAGGCGATGCGAAATGAGACGAGGCGATCAAATGAGACAAGGAGACAAGGAGACAAGGAGACAAGGGGAATGTGGAAAACCGCTCGTTGGCGTGCTTGCCGTTATCTCCTTGTCTCCTTGTCTCCTTGTCTCCTTGTCTTGTTTTTTGCCCCTCGCCCGCGCGGCACCACCCTCGGCGCCCTGGCACCTTGCCGAATGGCGCGAGCGGGCCGTGGTGACCATACCTCGGCCTCAGCCCGACGCCGATGTCGACACGGCGGCGGTTCGTCTTCTCTGCCAGGGACAGGCCCGACCTGATGGGGCCGACTACCGTGTGCTCGACACGGGGGGCAATTCCGTGCCGTTCCAGGTGATGTTTCACGATGCCACGCATTACTCACTGATTTCGTTTCGAGCGACTGATGCTCGACAGCCGTACTTCATCTATTACGGCAATCCACAAGCGAGTCGAGCGGCGGAAGAGATCGTGGTCGATCCACGTCCTGGCGCTGGCCCGCCCAAAGCCGCCTGGGTGCCGCACTATGGTCTGGTCTATACAACTTGTCGCCGGCCCGAGGGCGACAATCCGAAGAGCGCCACTGAGATGGCGGCGATGCTCGCGGCGAGCCCAGCCAAAGACGGCGCGCGATACCAGCAGGGCATTGCCAACGGCTTCAATCCATTCGGTTCATCCGACAATTACCTGAGCATCTATCGCGGCTGGTTCCGCGTGCCCGCCGCGGGCAAATATCGTTTTTGCACGGCCTCGAACGAGGCGTCGTTCTCGTTCCTTGACGGCAAGGAGCTGATTCACTGGCCGGGTCGGCATACGGCCGAGCGCGGCGAGCACGGTGAGAAAAACACCGAGGTTGAACTGACCGCCGGCTGGCACTACGTCGAGTATTACCACGAAGAGGTCGCTCTGCAGCAAATGGCGTTTCTTGGTTGGCGTCCGCCCGGTTCGGAGCAGGGCCAATTTACGAGCATCCCCGCAGACGCGTTTCCTGCCCCGCACGCAGCCGAGGTCGCCGCCTATGAAACTCCCGGCGGCCCAGCGGTGCGGTTCGCGCCGACGATTGTCGATACCTGTTGGCCCGAGACTCGCCACGCGGGCCAATATACGCGCGTCAAGTTTGCCGTCACTAAAGGCCCGATGACTGAGGCTGGCGACGCTACCAAATGCCGATGGGATTTTGGCGACGGACAAACGGCAATGGGAACCGAAGTCGAGCACGTCTATCTCACGCTTGGCACTTTTTCCGTGAAGCTCTCGGCACCAAGCGTGGCAGGCGACCGCACCGCTGAATGGCCTCTCATCGTGTACGAGGTACAGCACGTCACCGAGGAAATCAGTGAGGGAAGTCCGGCCGATTGTGCCAGGCTCGCATCGGGCTACGACCGCGGCCGGCTCGACGCCAACGGACTCGCGGAGCTCGCATATCTTTTTGCCGAAGCCGGACAATCGCAAATGGCCATCGACGTCGGGCAGGAATTCGCGAATCGTTTTGCCGCGACTCACGCCGAGTTGTTGTCACAGGTGCGGCGCTTGATGGCCGATTGTTCGCTGCAATTAGGAAAGGGAACCTTGGAAGAAGCGGTTGCGAACTACCTCGCATCACTCACCGAGAAAACGCCTCCCGCCGAGCGCTTTGAAATCCTGGCGCGACTGATCCGCCTGGTGGGGATCGACCGCGACCAGGTCGAGCGGTCGCAAGAGGTTCTCGCACAGGCAGAGTCGGCTTTCAAAAAGGCCAGGCTGGACGAAGCGGGCCTGGCGGCCTACCGCGATTGCCTGATTGCGGCCGGCGACGTGCAGCTTTGGCACGCTCGGCGCGACGAAGCGCGAGTGCTGTACCGCAAGGCCGAGGCGCTGGCGGCGCGGCCCGTTGCCGCGCAGGTACGCGCGGCCCAGATCGGTGCTTATCCCAACCTGATCGGCGAATTCATCGACTCCGACGATTATGGCGCGGCGCTCGACGTGGTCGACCGTTGGGAGCGGGCATTCCCCACGGAGAAGTTGGCAGGGCAGACCTTCTTTTGGCGCGGCAAGCTGCTCGTGTTGCGCGATCAGCCGGAGCAGGCCGCTCGTTATCTGGCCCGTGCCGTCGGGCTGGCGCCCGGCGCCGTCTTCGAGAGTGAAGCCCGTTGGCTGCTGGCTCAGTCGTTGAAAAAGCTCGGCCGCCACGACGACGCCCGCCGCGAGCTCGCCAAACTCATCGCCACGGGCTTCAGCGACGAGTTTGCCGAAAGGGCCAAGAAAGAGTTGTCTCCATGAAGTCGACGCGGCGCACAATGAAAAAGAACTCAAGCGCGACAAAACAATCGCGGCCCGCGAACAGATCGCGATCGATTTCGGTAAAGAGCGTGGAGCTGTTGTCTTATGCTCAGAAAGTCGCTGAGACAACGGATGACTGGATGCAGGTCTTCAACGCCATTTATGCGCCGGGCGCGATGTACGGTAAGCTGTTTCCAACGAAAGAGGAGCGGATTGAGTTCGCTCTCACGGACGAACACAAGCAATTGTATGAGCTGCTTTGGAAGCTTCGCGACGAACATGGTGATCGAGAAACCGACGATGATCCGTCCACAGGATCGAGTGGTTCGTTCGTGGTGCGGATGCCGCGCGCATTGCACGCCGCTTTGGCCGCAGAGGCCGACGAGCAAGGGGTCAGCCTCAACCTGTTGTGTGTCAGCAAATTGGCCATGAAGTTAAGCGACTCTCCGCCGAGCAAGGTCCGAGGCCGCCCACTCCGGGCGGGCTAACGGGCAACCTGGGCTCGTTTGACAACGCTGTACCGGAGCCACCACCTCGACAAGAATCAATGTGCCAGGCGAGAGCCTTGCGACTCACATCGTGCGCTACACCGTTGAGGCCGCTGTTAGTACCCTTGCCAGGCTGTCGATTTCCGCCCTCGTTCGTTTCTCGGTGACCGCCACCAAGAAGCAATCGGCGAGCTCGGGATACCAACGGCCCAACGGCACACCGGCGAAAAAGCCCGCTTCGCTCGCTTGCTTGAGCAACGTCTCGACGTCGCCGCGGCGGTCGCGGACGACGAACTCTTTGAACGTCGGCCGGTCGAACGCCAACGACAAGCGGGTGCCGGTAGCAAGTTGATCTCGTGCATAACGGCTCTTTTGCAGGCACAGTTCGGCCGCTTCGCGCAAGCCTTGCGGACCCATCAGCGAGAGATAGATGGTTGCCCGCAAGGCGTACAAGCCCTGGTTCGTGCAGATGTTGCTGGTGGCCTTTTCGCGGCGAATGTGCTGTTCACGCGTTTGCAAGGTGAGCACCCAGCAGCGTTGGCCGTTGCGATCGGTGGTCTGTCCGGTAATGCGGCCTGGCATACGGCGCACCAGTTCTTCGCGGCAAGCGATGATACCCAGATAAGGCCCGCCAAAGGCCATCGGGTTGCCCAGCGATTGTCCTTCGGCCACCACGACGTCGGCCCCGTAATCGCCCGGCCGCTTAAGCAGGCCCAAGCTGATCGGATCGACGGCAACCACATACTTGGCGCCGGCCTGGTGAGCGATTGCGCCGAGCGGCCCGGCTTGTTCCAGACAGCCAAAAAAATTCGGCTGCTGCACCAACACGCAAGCCGTCTGGTCGTGTACGGCCGAAAGGAGGTCGTCGGGCGATAACGTACCCTCCGGCGTGCCCACGGTGACCAGTTCGACGCCCAGATTGCCAAGGTGCGTTTGCAGGATTTGCCGATATTCGGGATGAACGCTGGCGGCGGTCACCACCCTGCCGCGTCGGCCCGTGGCGGCCAGGCACATGAACACTGCCTCGGCGGCGGCGCTGCCTCCGTCGTAGAGGCTGGCATTCGAGACGTCCATGCCCGTGAGCCGCGTGATCAACGTCTGATATTCGAAGAACGCCTGCAAGTTCCCCTGGCTGGCCTCAGGCTGGTAGGGCGTGTAGGAAGTATAGTACTCACCGCGCGATGCCAGCGCGTCGACCGCGGCGGGAATGAAGTGGTCATAGCTTCCGCCGCCCAGGAAACAAGCCCTTTGGCCCGCAGCCACGTTCTTGCCTGCCAGTTCTGCCACGTGGCCAGTCAATTCCAATTCAGTAAGGGCCGGTGGCAGATTGAGCGGACGAGCCAGCCGCAGTTCACCGGGGATCATCTCGAACAGTTGATCAATCGACCCCACGCCGATGGCTTCGAGCATGGCGCGGCGATCGTCGGGAGTGCTTGGTAGGTAGGGCATGAGAAAGTTCAAACTTGGGGAAATGCGACGCAATTCGACGCAATCGCAACAAGCCAGTTATCGTGACCTGGCGGCATTTGCACAAGGCTCAATCAGACCGTCATTCGTGTCGCTCGGGCCAGCGCCAGAGGCACCAGAGGGTTTCGACGCTGGTGAGCAACAGGGCGATGGCCATGATCCACACCCGCTGCTGAGCGATTTGCCAGACCGCCCAGGCCGCGACCGCGCTGAACACCACAAAACCGGCCCAGCGCGCCCATAACCAACGAAACCAGAAGCCGACGGCGAGCGGCAACAGCGTCAGCCCCGCGGTCAGATAATACGGAGATTCGCCCGCGCCGCCAAAGACGGCGGCGGAAAGGCTGAGCCACCCTAGCAGACTGTAGATGACCGCCCAGGTCGTCAGTTCGGCGCCCCGCTGGGCCGTCGTACGCCGAGACACCTCGTCTCTCACGGCCAGGCCCGATCTAATGCTTGTAGATTTTATGCTGCGGACGTCCGGACAAGATTTGCTCCTTGCCCCAATTCGTCACGTCGCGAAACGCCTGGCTGTGGATGAAATCGGTGAACGCCTTTTCGTCTGACCACTGGCTGACGATCAGGTACGAGGCGTCGTCATTCACGTCGCGATAGAGCTTCGATTCAGTATGCCCGGCCGCTCCTCGCAGCGCCGACAGCACGGCGTTGAATTTGTCTTCAAAGTCGCGTTGCTTTCCCGGCAACACGTGGTAATCCATTCCGACGGTGATCATGGCAATTCCCCAGAGACGGTTGGTAGACGGTAGAAGGTAGATGGTAGACAGTAGACGGTAGACAGGGAAGGCTGCGATGAGCGACGGGAGGTCAACCGAGGAAGGAATGCCTGATCGCCGTGTCCGGCTCACTCCCCGTTGATCGTTGCTCGTCGTTACTTGCTTCTTCCCCGTCTACCGTCTACTGTCTACCGTCTACCCTAACAACGTCAACCGGCGGCGCGGTTGACGGGCGGCCGCCTGAGCTCGTTCTCCACCGTACACCAGAGCATGCGTATTTCTTGCCAGCGGTCGTGGTGCGTGGCGAGTCCGGCCGCCGACAAGAGCCGCTCGACGTGGAACCAGGCAATCGGTTGACCGCGATCGATGCGTCCGAGGTCGCGCACCAGCACCGAATAATTGAAGGGCAATCGCTGGCTGAATTCGCGGACACTGTTGGCCACGTCGGCCAGGAGCATTCTCAATTCAACGGCCAACGCCGAAAGGTTCGACGACTGTAGCCGCTGCCGATAACGGGCCTCCCAGTCTTCGCGCATTAGGCTCACGTCGCTGACCTTCGCCAGGCGAGCGACTTGCTGCAACCAGCACCAGGCAGGTAAGTCGACGCCCCGCGCCACGGCCCGCAGTCGCGGCACGGACACACCGCGGCAGCCGGCACGGCGCAACTGCCGGGCCAAGGGCGCCAGGCCGCCATCGCGCCGCGCCAACAGCGACACCATATCGGCCGCCGAAGCCGGCGCGCGCCAGGCGGAAGAATCGCGCAGCCGCGCCTGCCGCCGCGCCAACAGCGCCGCCACGCGCTCGCGTCCGGTGCGCGCGAATGCTTCCAGAATGCGCTGGCCGGCCGTTTCACTCAGCGACTCGACCCCGCGCTCGATGCGCTGGTATTCGAGGCTGGTGTAGCCCAGCACCTCGGGCACGTCGTCGAGCGTCAGCCCATACATCTCGCGCAGCAGACGCAGGTCGCCCCGCGTCTCAGGGCGGCGGCGGCGGACGAATTGTGCTCGCCGGCGGCGCCAAAGTTCCAGCAAGCGATGTTGTTCGCCTTCGTCGGCCAAAATCGCCACGAGTCCGGCCGGATAAGCGCGCACGGAGTAATAACCGTCTTCTTCAATGTACTTAATGATGCGTGCCGGTTTCTTGCCGCCCACGCCAAACAAGTCGGCCAACTCCCGGCGCCGCAATCCTCGCCGTAATCGCAAACGGCGTAGTTCCGGGCCGAACTCGTCGACGGCAGAAGCCCGCTGTGCCGCCATGTCGCGGTTCCACCACTCGCGCAGCCGTTTGATCTCTGCATCGCTCCGGCAAAGCTTGCGGACCGCCTGTGCCACCGCCGTGAACGGCGGCAGCTCCAAGTATCGCAATCGGCGCAACGCGGCGCTCGACACACCTAGCCGGGTGAGGCGACTGAGGGCCACGTCGCTCCGATCGCACCAGACGCAAAACTCGGCCCAGGCTTCGGGATAACCGCGGTCCACCAGCCGCCGCCGTTGGCAGGCGTGCCAAAGCGGCTCGACCGTTTCCGGATCTTGGCCCACTGCCCGGCAGAGCTTGACCAAGAGCGACCAGGACAACGGAAAATTCCCGCGGCGATACTCCCATAGCGTGCTGGCGCTGATGCCCGCCCGGCGTGCCAGCTCACGGGCAGAGCCCGCCCGCAATTCGAGCCGTGCAATGAGATGTTCCAGCGTTTCGCAGGGCCCCGTGTAGAGATTGAGGAGTTGCGAGATCTTCTCTTCGGGCACGCCGTAAGGAGCGCAGAACTCGATAAACCGCCGCAGCGTTTGCCGCGTGGGCCGATGCACGCCCAGTTCGAGATCGCGGAGCGTTCCGCGGCCGATGCCCGAACGACGTGCCAACTC
>DASSFG010000374.1:0-3015 GCA_035694685.1 Pirellulales bacterium | reverse complement strand
CTGACCGATCCGTCGTTCGTCTATAAGACCGTGGCCGGCTCGCTCTTCCCGCAAACCCCCAGCCACGCCAACGAATTTCAGGGCGAGCTTGGCGACTGCTACTTCATCTCTTCAATAGGAACCATCGCCGACAGCAATCCGGCGGCAATCGAAAACATGATTGTCGACAACGGCGACGGCACCTACACCGTTCGTTTCTACACCGGCACTTACGGCTCTGCCTACAATGCCAGCAACGGAAGCTGGAGCGACGGCTTTGTCAACGGCGCCGGCACCGCCGATTATGTGACGGTCGATGCGAAGCTGCCCACAACCGCCTCGGGCATGCTGGTGTATGCCGATTATGGCGCGAGCGCTACCAGCACAGGAAACTCGCTGTGGATTCCGCTGCTGGAAAAGGCCTACGCCGAGTGGAACCAGACCGGCAAGGAAGGGCGCAACGGACAAAACTCCTACGCTTCAATCGAAGGCGGCTGGATGGCGACCGTCGATGCTCAGGTGCTCGGCCACAACGCCACCGACTACAGCATGACGGATGCCGACAAACAGTATGCCATCAGCGCACTGGCCGCACACCAGGCGGTGACCATCGGTACGGCCTATGCCAACTATGGCCTCGTCGCTTCGCACGCCTACGCGATCACGGGGTATAACGCCTCGACCGACACCTTCACGCTCTACAATCCTTGGGGGTTCGACCAACCGGGGCAGCTCTCGTGGAGCCAGCTTGAGGCGACCTGTGACGGCTTCGTGGTCGCCAGCACGGCAGGATCGACTTCGATTTCCAGCAGCGTTGCCAAAGCGTCGTTCGGCCCATCGTCCGTGTCCACGATGACAGACTTGCCTGTTGCACAGCCGGCAGACCGCTCCAGTTCGGTTATCGCGGTGCAAGCCGAAGACACGACCGAAGTCGTACATGCAAATCAGACCTGTGCCACAGCGGAAGCGAGCGACGAATTCTGGCTGGCTGGCGGCGGCCTGGTCGATGACGGCGTTGACGGAGAAGTCTTCGACTTGACGCCTGAGGCGTTCGACGCCGTCTTCAACGGCGAAGGGTCGGGCGAATGCGATGCCGCCGCGGCGGTCTGCCTGGCCGTTTGAGGGACGATCAGACAACCTGCACGCGATCAGTAATCTCTTCAACGCCTTCCAGATCGACGAGCAGGCTTAAGGCCATCTGCTTCGTATAAAAATTCGGCAGCCGACCGCGCAGAGTCAACATCCCTTCATGGACATCGCACGTCAGGCTCCGAATGCCGACAAACGAACTGCTGCGCAGGCGTTCCA
Organism: Pirellulales bacterium; assembly: GCA_035694685.1. GTDB lineage: Bacteria > Planctomycetota > Planctomycetia > Pirellulales > JAICIG01 > DASSFG01. Next base: position 1,728 of record DASSFG010000374.1, on the reverse strand, counting down.
TTGCCCGCCGAGTAATGGCGGCATCGGAATTCGGCGGCTCGCTGCAAGCTGTGGACGTATTTGAAGTAGGTTTGGGCGACATGTCGCCATCTCCATTCTGGAGGAAACAGACGGCCCCAGGGGCCGAAAACGCCAAAAGCGTGAAAACATGGCGGCTTGAATCCTTACCGCACACCGACAACGCTGCGCGCCGTAACAATCGCGCGGCGGAAACAAGCCACCCTTCACTCGATGGCGTGGGGCAAGTTGCCGGTAAAACTTGCCGTCCGTCAGCAAGGGCACTCACAATATAGCGATCGGCTTACGAAATTGTCAATAAAACGCTGCCGCGAACTGCGTTTTGCAGCAACGCGCAGAATCAAGCTCAGCCTGTGGCCTAATGTGTGAGATCCACGATCTTCACCTGAACGCGCTTGCGTTGAGCAGCCGCCAATTCGAGAAACTTCTCACGAGAAAAGGCGTGGAACAGCTCCCGCCGAGCATCGCTCCAGGTGCGCTGGCCCGGCTTGACGTCGGTGCAGGTAATCAGATGCACGCCGAATTGGTCGACTACCGGCTCGCTGATCGCTCCCTTTTCCAACTCGAACGCGGCGCGCGAAAAGGCGTCGCTCATCAAATCATGGGCGGGAATGAAGCCCAGGTCGCCCCCGTTCCGCCGGCTGGGGCCGGCCGAATGTTTTCTGGCGGCCTCAGCAAACGTCATTTCGCCGGCGACAATGCGTGAGCGAACTTCGCCGGCCTCGCGCTGAGCAGCCTTCAACCTGGCGGCGTCGTCGGCCGGCTTGATTGGCCAAAGAATATGGCTCACACGCAGCTCAGTGCCGTCATACTCGCGGCGGTGGGCTTGGAAGAATTCCTCCAGGGCCTGGTCCGTCGCATTGTTTTTGAGGAACTGGGCCCACATCGCGTCCCATTGCAAACGACGTCGAACCATCAACTCGTTGAAGCCGTGCCGCTCCATGAAGTCGTCAAAGGTAATCTGCTGCGCTGCCAACTTGCGCTGCAAGTCCTTGAGCAGCCCGTCTGTTTCGGCTTCGTCGATCGCGTAGCCTTCCTTGGCAAGAGATTGTGCCGCCAATCGACGATTGATGGCTTGCTCGACGGCGGCCCCGCGAAGAGCATCGCCACCTTTATTTACATTCCGAGCTTTTTCTTTCCGGGCACCCGCCAGAACATCGTCAACTTCGGCGACGTAAACCGGCTCGTCGCCGACTATAGCGGCCACCGGCGGTTCGGGGCCGGCGGGCGCGGGTGGTTTGGCAGCTCGCTTCGCTGCGCTCGGCCCAGCGGCGCCAGCGAGCGAGGCAATCGAGAGGCAGATCACCGCGACATTGATACGCAGGCTGCCCTGGGCGGCCGAATGGGCAAATCGAATTACAGAATGCGACATTGTTTTCGCTCGAAGAAGCGTCTCTGGCGTCCGCCTGAAGCGATTCTGCCGGAATTACGGCAGATCCAAGTCCTTCAATTCGTATTCCACCGGCAAGCTGACGATGGCCGTGGGGGTCTTGTAGACAAAGGTGTGCCCCTTCAGGCTCGGCACGTCAAAATAATAGGCCACTCCCACTTCCGTCTCGGTCTCGCGGGTGGTTTCGAGCCCAGCGTAGGGAATCGTCTGTTTATCCGGCCCTTCCAAGGCCGCGAAGTTCGTCGAAACCCACCCGGTGCTAAGGTGCGATTCGAGAGCACCGGTCGCTTTATCGAAAATCATCAAGATGCGAATCTCCC
>DASSFG010000373.1:0-5671 GCA_035694685.1 Pirellulales bacterium | reverse complement strand
CGGCCCACCATAGAGACTCCATGCCCGCTGGGTGCGGTGGGCCGGCGCGAGCTCACACTCGCTTGTCCCACCCTACGCTCAGATCCGCACGAAGATCTTCTGCCGATAGAGCCAGACGCACGTGAGCCAAAACACCGATAGCACAGCGACCATTTGCACGGCCGGTGCGTAGACGAGATCAAGCTTGCCGTACACAGTGAACAAAGCTTTGCCGAAATGCCTTTCGAGTGTGGCAACAACCCACGGCTTGAGCAACTGGCTCATGACGTACATCACGATGGAGTTCATGCCCACCACGACCGACGGCCATGCCAGCCTGTGGAACCCCGCCACGTCTATCAGGGCATAGAAACCGGCAAGCATCCAGAGCACCCAACCCGTGCTGAAGAGCGTCCAACTGGGCGTCCAGATACGCTTCACCGAGGGGCAAACGCCCAGATAGTCGAGCAAATATCCCACGGCGAGCGAGCCCGCTCCCCAGGCGAACAGCGCCGCCAGCTTCTTGCCGGGCGTCCAGGGATTGCGCATAAGTCCACCGGCCATCAGGCCGAAGATCATGGTGGCGAGCGAAGGAACGAAATTGAGCGTCGTGTAACCGCCCTCGCTGTAGCCGAACCTTTCCTTGCGCGGAAACCAGTTCAACACGACGCGATCGACCGCCGCCGCCACGTTGGTGTTCTTGTCCCAATGGGCCGCCAGGCCTTCAAGGTGTGGCGACTTGGCAGACATGTTCACCGTGGCATAATCGAAGTCCGGCGACGGCGCGGGCCAGGCGTAGAACAACGCCCAATCGGCCACCAGAATCAGCGCTGCCGCTGTCAACTGCCAGCGCACGGGTCGGTTCCAAAGCAAGAACAAGAACGTATAACCTAAGCCGATCTGGCAAAGCACGTTGGTAAAGACCCATTCGGTTTGCGAGTGCCAGTTCGACGTCAGAAAGACGCCAAGCAACACCAGCACCAGCGAGCGATAGGCGGCGTGGCCCAACATGCTTGGGTAGCTTTGGCCACGGGCCTGCCGGGCCGAGTACGAGTACGCCATCGCCACCCCCACCATGAACATGAAGGCCGGCTGAATCAGATCCCAAAACGCGCAGCCCCGCCATTCAGCGTGCTCGGTCTGATATCCAAGGAACTGCCAGACGGGGTCATCGCGAAACGGTTCCTTCTTCGCAATCTCCGCCAGTCGAAAGCCGGCAGACGCCATCGCCAGCATGATGAAGCCGCGGAACGCATCGAGTGAAACTAGCCGGGGTGATGTGTTCGTGGACATGGTTTGAGGATGAGGGACAAGGGATGAGCGATGAGGGATGAGCGATGAGGGATGAAAGATGAAAGATGCACGTGAAAGATGAGGAACGCGTGATGAGAGGATCAGGATTGGTCCCCTATCCCTACCCCCTCATCCCTCATCTTTCATCTCTCATCCCTGATCAGAATTTTGCGCCCCGCGTCTTGGTTTTAATCCGTAGCAGATACTTATGCGCCGTAATGTACAGCGTGAAACCATCGTCGCCCCAGGCACAGTTGGCGGTGGCGACTCCGGTGCGCAGGGTTCCTAGATGTTTGCCGTCAGGCGAAATGACCAGCACGCCGCCCGGCCCGGTCGCAAACAAGTTGCCCTTGTCGTCAACTTTTAAGCCGTCGGGCAGTCCTTTGTTGTTTTTGTCTTTGGCCAGTTCAGCGGCATCGAAAAACACGCGGCCGTGGGCCAGCGTGCCGTCGTCTTTGACGTCGAATACGCGGATGATTGGCTCGTCAGGGTCTGATTGTGCGACGTAAAGCCGCTTTTCGTCGGGCGAAAAGGCGATGCCGTTGGGCCGCGTCATGTCGGCCGCCAGGAGCGTGAGTTTCCCTTTTTTATCGAGTCGATAAACGCCGCAGAACGGCAGGTCGCGTTCGGGGTCGTCTTCGCCTTCTGCCAGGCCGTAAGGCGGATCGGTGAAATACAGGTCGCCGTTGGAGTGATAGACTGCGTCGTTAGGACTGTTCAGCCGCTTGCCCTGGTACTTGGCCGCCAGGGTGACGAATTTGTTCGTTCCTTCCAGCCGCGCGATGCGGCGATCGCCGTGCTGGCACAACACGAGCCGGCCTTGCGGGTCATAGACCAGGCCGTTGCTTCCTTGCGGGTGCTCGATGGCTTTCTTGCCGGTGTAGCCCGAAGGCCTGAGAAACAGACTCAGCCCTTTACGTTCCTGAAACTTGTTGACGAGGTTATTGGGCACATCGGAAAAAAGGAGGTAGCGTTCTTGCCGGTTCCAGACCGGTCCTTCGGCCCAGGCAAAGCCCTCGCCCTTTTTCTCCAGCATCGCCTCGGGCGAAACCAATTCATCGAGTGCCGGGTCGAGTCGCTCGACTTCAAGGCTCAGTTCCTCCTCGACCGCCTCCGCCACCACGCCGATCGCCATTAAGGCGACCGCCATCACCGCCATGCGAAACCGTTGAACGAACATTCTTCGCAGCATTAAGAACTTCTCTAAACTGAAATCGAACTGTGTCAAGTTTCGATGGTTCCGCCGCCGTCGTCAAGAAGTAAGTGCAATCTGTGCCCGCCAACTTTTGAAGCCCGAAATCGACGTCATCGACGCTTTTGGACTTACGCGAGTTCTGTTCCGGCGGAGGGTGTCCTAGCCGGGTAGCGGCGAAAGGCTGTAGCCTGGGGGGCTTGCGCCCACGGCTAAATTCTGTCGCCGCTCCGCGGCTGCGCCCGAGATGAGTAGAACCACGAGGGCGTGCGGCCCAAGCTACAACATGCCGCCGCTACGCGGATATAACAAACCGCGCGGGGAACAAAACCCGCATCAGCGCATTCGCACCGAAAGCGTCCATTTCGCGCAGGCTTGCCCCACCCTACGGATGCGTCTGAGCGGCGAAGGCGCGCCGAAGACCCTCGATCCGGCGGCGATTGACGCCGAAGTCGGAGTGGCCGACGCGAGAGGCCGAACGGCAGTGGATGACTTGCCGTTCCGCGTCGAGCAAGAGCTCCAGGTCGTCGACGAAACGAAAGACGCTCGTCTGGCATTCGGCGTGCAAATAGCCGTCTTGCTCGCTGACGATTTTGGTATGCGGCATGGCCGAAACGACGGACTTCATCCGCTGCCAGGCCGTGTCGCTCGCGTCTGAAAAGTCAATCGGCGCGATCCGGTGTGAAACTTCCAGGGCCTGACTGCAAACGCAATTGGGCTTGTCGGGGCAATCGGCCAACCAACCATCGACTAGGCCCACGTTTGTCGGTTTCCGCGAGTAGTAACTTAAGACGGCCAGCACGACCACCGGCAATCCCACAAGTGCGGTGGCCAACAATCCGCCCAGCTTCAGCCACGTCGAGCCGGTCACAATGGTCTCCTAAGTTGTAATTTCAATCGCAACAGATTCAACGCCTGTTTGCCCGCACGCGATTTGAGAATGGACGGGTGCGCCGCGAACGGCGAAGAACGAACGGCGACTCCCCCGCGAGATGCCAAGGCAAAATAATAGGAGGGCGGCTCGCTCGCCGTGGGATCGAAGGCCGGAAATTTGCCGATGGCCAGGCCGTAATCCGTGTTGGCCCGCTCGCGACAAGCCGTGGCCATGGCCTCGGCCACCTCGCTGCTGATCTCGCCATACTGTTGCGCAATGCTTTGCGGCAGCTTCAGTAGGTATTCCAGCGCAGACGCGTCGCTGACTATGAGGCCTGCGCGAAAGACGGCAGCGGCACTCGGAATGTCGCCCAGCCATTGAGCGACTAGCCCGGCCGTGCCCCATTCCGCCGTCGCTAAAGTCTGGCTTCGCCCAGCCAGTAACCGCACGACCACGTCGGGCAATTCATCGTCTTCGTAACCGAAGACGAGCGAACCGAGACACTCCTGGATGGTGGCCTCGGTGGGCGCCATCGCCGCAAAGCACTCTTCCGGCGTCCGCCCGCTGGCGGTGATACGCAACGTGATCGTCGCCTCGCTGACGGTAATGCCTACCGCCGGTACACGGCCGCGGCGAATGAGATCCGGCAGCATCTGCTCCAGGTCACTTTCGCCCACGCCGAAACACTTGATCCGCCGGTGGCGAATCGCCTGTTGGCCGGCCCCCATTTCTACCAACCGCGGCACGACCGTCGTCTGCCACATCTCCTTCATCTCGGCCGGCACGCCCGGCAAGGCAAAGATGCGCGACGGTCGGCCCAGCGGCGGCGGCGCCAGCAGGTCGATGCCCGGCGCGGTGCCGTGTGGGTTGGGCACGGCGCGGCTCCCGGTGGGAAACATCGCCTGCACGACGTTACGTTCGGGCATTTCACGTTTGCGGTGGGCGAACAGCGTGCGAATATGGTCCAGCGAGGGCTGGTCGAGGACGAGCTCGACGCCGAGCATCTTGGCCAATGCCTCGCGCGTCAGGTCGTCGGCCGTGGGACCGAGGCCGCCGGTGGCGACGACGATGTCGGCCCGACCAGCGGCGTGCCGAAAAACGGCAACGTTCGCCTCCAGATCGTCGGCCACGGTGGTGTGAAAATGCACCGGCACGCCCAACTCGCCCAATCGTTGGCTAAGCCATTGGCTATTGGTGTCAAGCCGCTGACCGCTGGTTAATTCGTCGCCGATCGAGATGATTTCGGCATGCATCAGCGTAACATTTTGCGAAACTCGGCAAACAGATAATCGCTGTCATGCGGGCCGGCCGAGGCTTCAGGATGATATTGCACGCTAAACGCCGGCAGTCCGCGATGTCGCACGCCTTCAATGGTATCGTCATTGAGATTGCGATGCGTGACTTCCAACTCGGCCGGCAGCGACGACTCATCGACCGCAAAGCCGTGATTCTGGCAGGTGATCTCGACGGCGCCGGTCCTGCGGTTCAGCACCGGCTGGTTTGCTCCGCGGTGGCCGAACTTGAGCTTGAATGTCTTGGCCCCGCAAGCCAGCGACAGTAGTTGATGTCCCAGGCAGATACCGAACACCGGCGCCTTACCCAGGACACCGCGGATTGTTTCGATGGCGTAAGTCAGGGGTTCGGGGTCGCCGGGGCCGTTCGAAAGGAACACTCCGTCGGGCCGCTGGGCCAGCACTTCGTCGGCGGTGGCCGTGCCAGGCAGCACGGTCACCCGGGAACCCAGCGATCGCAAATGGCGGGCGATGTTCCATTTCATGCCGTAATCGAGGGCCACCACGTGCGGCACGTTCGCCTCAGCTTCCGCCGCGGAAGTCTCGCCATTGAGCTTCGACCAAGGACTGAGACGTTCGTCCCAGATAGTTGGCTGTTCGGGGACGACTTCCCGAACCAGATCGCGTCCCACCAGTCCAGGGCTGGCCTGTGCTTTGGCCACCAGACTGCGGTCGTCCAGGTCGATGGTCGACAACACTCCCTTCATCGCCCCGCGAGTGCGCAGCCGCCGCACTAGGGCACGCGTGTCGATGCCGGCCAATCCCACCACGCCTGCCGCGGCCAAATAATCGTGTAATCCACCTGATGCCCGAAAATTGCTCGTGAGCCGACTCAGTTCTCGGACGACGAAGCCCGCCAGGTGTGGACGGCCGCTTTCGACGTCTTCCTTGTTTATCCCGTAGTTGCCGATCTCGGGATAGGTCATCGTCACGATCTGACCGCGGTAGCTGGGATCGGTGACGATCTCCTGGTAACCGGTCATCGACGTGTTGAAGCAGACTTCTCCGTCGACTTCGCCGGTGGCGCCGAAGGCAACGCCC
>DASSFG010000372.1:0-7641 GCA_035694685.1 Pirellulales bacterium | reverse complement strand
CTGCTCGGCGAGTTATCGTTGTGCGGCGGCCGCGCCGCAATTGCCCGACATGAAGACTCCCGACGCCAAGCTCAAGGCGCTGGAATACTTTCGCGCCACCGGGCCTTGGAAAAGCATCAAGCATACCGATAGCTTTGCTTCCAAAGATCTCGATCGCTCGCTGGAGCACGAGATCAAACTGCCCGAGAAACGCTATGCTCCGCCGGTTGACGACGCCACCTTCTTCCGCCGCGTGTCATTCGACCTTACCGGCCAGCCTCCCAAGAGCGACGAGTTGTCGGCTTTCGTCGCTGACACCGGCCGCGACAAGCGCTCCAAGCTGATCGACCGGCTGCTCGATGGCGACGCTTTCGCGCATCGCTGGGCGCGTTTCTGGACGAACGTGATGCTCTTCAACAGCCAGGTCGACCGCCGCAGGCTGAACGAGCAGGCGCTCGAGGATTGGTTGGCGGGCCAGTTCCGCGAGAAGGCCGGCTGGGACCGCATCGTGGCGCAAATTTTGTCGGCCGACGGCAAAAATAAAGACAACGGCCCGGATAATTTTGGCTTGGCCTGTGAGAACCAGCCGACGCAGCTTGCCGCCGAAACGACGCGCGTGTTCATGGGCGTCAGCATCCAGTGCGCCGAGTGCCACGACCACCCCTTTGATCGCTGGAAGCGGATTCAGTTTCACGAGTTGGCGGCGTTCTTTTCGGGCGGAAAGTATTATATGCCCGACTTGCAGCACCCCGAGGAAAAAACCGAAGTGCCTGCCCGCTTTCTGCTGGGAGAGCAGCCGCCGCCGGGTTTACCTGCCGACGCGCGCCGCGTGGCGGTGGCCGCTTACCTGGTTTACAACCCCGGCAACTACTGGTTCGCACGGGCCTACGTCAACCGCGTCTGGAACGAGCTGCTGGGCGACGGTTTTTATGCCGTCGACAGCCTCGGTCCCGACGGCGACGTAAGTCACAAGCTGATTGTCAACCGCATGGCTTACGTCTTCCGCAACCGCCAGTTCGATCCGCGCTGGCCCTTCCGCGTGATCATGAACTCGGAGTCGTATCAGCGGCAAGCGCGCAGCCTGAAAAGCTCCGACGTGCTGTTCACTGCGGTGCGGGCTACGCGCTTGCGGCCCGACCAGGTGGCCGAGGCCATCGCCGCGGTTGTCGGCAACGACAAGCTCACGCCCGAGATCGAGCGCATCTTCAACGTCGATCCCTCGTTGCCGCTGGCCGACGTGAAAGGCGCCATCCAGCAGGCGTTGTTCTTGATGAACAATCCCGCTCTGCAATCGGGCATCAAGAGCGGGCCGCTCGTGACGCGGTTGCTGAAGATCAGCTCCGACGACAAGCTGGCCGGCGAACTATACCTTAGCCTGCTGGGCCGCGAGCCGAACGAGCGCGAGCTGCATCGCGCGCTCGATTACCTGAAACAAAGCCGCAATCGCCAGGAGGCCGTCACCGACCTCGTCTGGATCCTCGTCAACTCCACCGAATTTCTCTCCAGGCGCTGAGTGTTGCCACCCTATCGCCAATGATTCAATATGTGAAATTCGTTGGCGATCAGGACGTTGGCCGCTTGTAGGTTGTCGAGCGCCCGTTCAATGTCGCCATCCGTCATGTCCCGTCGAGGGTCGTTGTCGGCGCGAACGATGGCGATGCCGGAATGCTGCCCGCCCGCGGCTTGGACCAAGAGATCCAGATCGCGGAAGTCGTCGTGGTTCTTGGATATCAACATTAGCTCGCCCTGCACGGCATACAGCAGGTGAAGAGGATCCCACGCTCCCACCAACCCTGCGTCGGTTGGCAGAATCACCTGGTGCCCCGCGCGCCGCAGCCGCGCAACCAGCGATCCCTTGACCATGTCGTCATCGAGGTACAGATTCATCCGGCACGTTACATCCACGGGGCGCGTAAGGCCATTTGTCACGGCCATCGGCACGGATGCGGGCTTCCTCGCGGCCCCTCTCTTCGTTCAAGAGCGCTTCGTTTTTCTCGCAGTAGTGGATGGCTTCGAGCACGGCGTCCAACGGAAGATTGTATTCTCGGGCGACGTCGGCTGGCGTGAGAGGTTCTCGCCCGATCGTCTCGCGGTAGAGAACTTCGGCGCGAATGCGACCGTTGACGAACAGTTGGCGATAATTCGACCCGCCCTGTTTTGCTCGCAAATATTGATAATTCCGCTCTTCCGCCATTATTCGGCCTCGGCAAAGTTCCCTGTTGGATTCTACCATTCCGTTCGTCCGGCGATAATCCGCAATTTTTGTCGTCGATTCGATGTTGCCGCGCTCGAACGTATAATCGGGAGGATTGGAGAGGGAGTATCGGCATGAAAGTATTTACCTACATTCCGTAACAGTCATTCGCTCCGCGCGAATATCCGCGGCGGTCCACCGCAGTTTGAGTGGACGGCTCGCGAATACGGCTATCGGCACGAACCCCAGCGAACAGCAAAGATTGGCGGAGGCGGCGAAGAAAGTTCCTCGAGGTGCGATTTGCCTGCAGGCCGCACGTCCGTCCCACCTTCTGACTTACGAAGGCGCCGTTCTTAAGGTTGTGACGCACAACGCGGAAACATAGAATGAGAAGGGGCGTTGTAGTCGCGAGTTCGTTTAGTATTACGCCTATTTCGCGAAAGCTGCTCACTCATGCACGTCAAAGATGTTGAAACTTGCCTCCACTTGAACGTCAACCGCGAGGGGCACGTCTCGCGTCGAAGGTTCATGGCGATTGGCGGGGCGGCCTTAGCCGGTGGCGGCTTGTTGGGCCAGATCAGCCTGCACGCGGACGAGTTGAAAAAACAAGGGAGATCCTGCATTCTCGTCTGGCTGGCCGGTGGACCAAGTCAGATGGAAACGTGGGATCCGAAGCCGGGCACGGCCAACGGCGGCCAAACGAAGGCCATCGGTACCGCGGTCAGCGGAGTGCAGATTGCCGAGTATTGGCCGTTGCTGGCTAAGTCGCTCGACCGCTGGGGACTGATCCGCTCGATGACCAACAAGGAGGGCGCCCACGAACGCGCGACCTATCAGCTCCACACCGGCCGACGCCCCACCGGCTCGCTCAAGTTCCCCAACATCGGTTCGGTCGTCGCGGAATACCTCGGCAGCCGCGACGCCGAGTTGCCCAACTTCGTCAGTATCGGACAGACGATCGGCTCGGGGTTTTTAGGCGTCAGCTCGCAGCCGTTTATCGTCAACAAGCCGGGTTCGTTGCCCGACGACGTGGCGCATACCGTGCCCACCGACCATCTGCAGCGCCGGCTGGCCCAGTTGCGCGAGCAGAACCGCGAATTTGCCATGGCCGGCGCCAGGGCTTTGGCGGTCGAACAGCAAGGGCTTTACAACCAGGCGACGCGAATGATCTTGTCGCCCAAGCTGAAGGCGTTTCAGCTCGAGGGCGAATCCGACGCGACGCGCGCGGCTTACGGCAAGAGCGCGTTCGGCCAGGGCTTGCTCGTGGCCCGGCGGCTGGTCGAGTCGGGCGTGCCGTTCGTCGAAGTGCATCGCGGCGGCTGGGACAACCACCAGGAGATCTTTAAGGCCATGCCCAAGATGGCGGGCGAAGTCGATCAGGGCATCACGGCCCTGGCCGACGATCTCAACGAGCGCGGGCTCTTGGAAAAGAACCTCGTGATTTGCATGGGCGAATTCGGCCGCACGCCCAAGGTCAACCCCCGCGCGGGCCGCGACCACTGGCCCAAAACTTTCAGCGTGCTGCTCACCGGGGCAGGCATTCGCGGCGGGCGCGTGATCGGCAAGACGACTCCTGACGGCATGGACGTGGCCGACCATCCGGTCGCGGTCGAGGATCTTTTCCAGACGATTTGCGCCGCCATCGGCCTCGACCCCACCACCACGCTCGAAGCCCCCAACGGCCGCCCGATTCAAATCGTTGACGGCGGCCAGTTAATCACCGGGCTATTTAGTTGAGTTGCTCCTGTAGGTCAGGCTTTCCAGCCTGACGGCGTCAGGCTGGAAAGCCTGACCTACGTATGGTCGCTAGCAAAGCCAGCGGAGCGCAAAGAAAAAGACGTGACCGTTTTGGTTCTTTGCCTCGCCTTCGCGTTTTGCATTGAACCTGCTGATAGCCCCGAGCATTTCTGCTTTCGCTTCAGCTTTAGCGGTCACGTCACCAATGACGGGCTTTTTGGACGATCGATTGACTTTTTCAAGTCTTTCATTTTCATCCCGCTGAGTTGGAAATCCCTTTTTGCTTTCGCATTTTTGGTTTTCGGTTCAGCGTTTTTTGCCCGTCATTAAAGTAATAGTATGCGTGTCCAGTGCGCGGGAGTAGTTGAACGGATGTGCCGCACTCTTGTGCGGCATGCGGCCGAGCGCCTCAGCTTACCGGTTACCCGGCACTGCAATTTGCTTGTGTCCAAGCCAAGAAGGTGGTAATCTTTTTTTTGGCAAGGGCGACTTTTTTGACTGGCCGCTGATCGCCGCTTCGAGCATTGAATTCGATCGCCGGAGCGACGGCCCAGGCCTTCGAGCACGATCGGCGCGGCTCGAGGCAAAACGAGCGGGCGCGTGTGCGATGAGAACTTTTCATCAAGTGCGGCGTCGGCCAGCGGCGCCTCGCGGCATGACCGTCGTGGAGCTGCTGGTGGTGATTGGCCTTTTCGGCGCCCTGGCGGCACTGCTGTTCCCCGCCGTGCAGCAGGCGCGCGAGTCGGCGCGTTTTCGCCGATGCGGCAACAATCTAAAAAACGTCGCATTGGCGCTGGCTGAGTTTCACTCCTACCAACAGACGTTTCCCGCCGGCAGCGACGGGCTCGGTCAGACCGAGCAGGCCTGGTCGTCGCGCATCTTGCCGCACTTGGAGTTGAGCAACCTCGCGCAGGCAATCGACTACGATCTTGCCTGGAACGCGCCCGGGGCCAATGCAACGGCCGCCGGATACAACGTTCCGGTCTATGTCTGTCCCAGCTCGCAATTGCGGTTTGCCGGCAAACAGGATTACGGCGGCATTATCGGAACGGCGCTGTTGCCGTTGCCTGCGGGGTCGGGGCCGCGCGATGCTTTTGGCTGCGGCACGTTGATTATCACCGGCCCGCAGCAGCCGCTGCCCGTGGGGGCCGCGCAAATCACCGACGGCCTCAGCTTTACCATGGCCGGAGGCGAATCGGTGGACCGTGCCAACGGTCAGGCTGGACTGTGGGCCTGCGGGCGGAATTGTTTTTCGCAAAACGAGCCGAGCGTCGTCATCGACGACGTCGGCAGCCTGTTCAGCTTTCACCCGGCGGGGGCTCAGGCCTGGTTTGGCGACGGGCACGTGCGTGTTATCGGGGCGGGGATTTATCGAGAGGTTTTGGGCGCGCTTTGCACGCGCAACGGGGCCGAGGCCAGCGCTAATGCGGCGTTTACCGATTAGCGCGGGGCTGGGGCGGCAGATTTGCGTTCAATCATTGTCTTGTCAGCGACTTACAGAAAGGCGAATTTATGTCCTCCACGCAACGGGCCGCAACTTTTTTGGCTTTGGCTTTCGCGCTATTTGCCTCCACCGTCTCCGCTAACAAAGGCCCAAACCAACAAATCATCTTTACCAACGAGACTACCTCACAAATCGGCGTGACCCCCTACGGCACTTCACCAGCGATTCTGGCCGCAGTGGGTGCCGGCAGTGCTTCGGCGTTCCAGACGGCCGGCGGGGTCGTCATCAACGGTGGAGGGAACTTCAGCAGTAGTTTTTCGGTACAGGCTGGCACTTATACCCTGTTAGCCGCGGACTTCAACCAGCCGAACTCGACTGGGGTTGGCGTTGCATCCATCACCGAATCTCAGACTGTGGCCGCGAACCAAACCGTGAACGTTTACATTAAGCCCGTCCCCGGTGCATTTCCGCCAATTACGTTCAGCCCCACGCCTTGATGGGCCGATTTTCGTCGCGCCTTGGCTACGTGGCGGCAGTCTGCTTGGTCGCCGCATTTTGCTGTGTGCCCTGGCTCGTGCCATCGCTGGTGTGGTGCGGTTGGCTGGGCCTCGCCGCGGCACTGACATTGGCGGTGCGTTTGCCGTGGCGGGCCGGATTAGTTTGTACTTTGACGGCATGTGCGATCGCCATCATCCTGGCGTTTTACTGGGCACCGCAGGTGCTGGCTCAAACGATGCACGCACCTTACGGCTGGGGTGTGGTCGTCTTCGTTCCGTTGGCGGTTTGGGAATCAGCACGGGCGGCGTTGCCCTTCTGGTTGGCGGCGAGGATGGCGCATGGATCGCCCGCGCGTGCCGATGGTGGGCCGGCGCTCGCAAGCTCGCTGGTCCCACCCTACGCTCTGAGCGCGGCGAGCATGGCGTGGTTGCCGGCGGCGTTGGTCGCCGTGGTGTTGGAATCGGTGTTGCCTAGCGTGTTTCCGTGGCGGTTCGGCCAGATGCAAGTCGCCTGGCCAGTAACGATCCAAGCCGTCGATCTGCTGGGCACCGAATGGGCCACTGTCATGCAGTTTGCCCACGCGGGTGCGGTGCTTTGCGTAACTGCCGCTTCTGTCGACGCGCTACGTTTTCGCAGGCTCCGCGCGCCGTTGGGCAGCGTCTTGCGCTCGCCGGCCGTATGGCTCTCCGCCCTCAACCTGCTCTACGGCGCCGCGGCCATGAGCTACTGGGACCGGCAAGTGCAGCTTGCGCCGCCCTTGCGTGTAGCGCTGGTGCAGGTCGATCCGACCTATTTAGGCAGCTCCGACAAGTTGCTGAATTTGACTCGATCGGTTTCAGGTAAGGTGGATTTGGTTTGCTGGCCGGAGTCAAGCGGCGGCAATTATCATGTCGACCTGGAGCGGCTTTCCGACGCGGAACGCGTGTTCGAACTTTCCCGAGATCCACAGCGCGGCCTGCGCCCCTGGCCGCAGCCCAGTTGCCCGCTGCTGTTGGGAAGCCAGACGTTCAGCGGCGACGCCCGGAACCCTGCGGAGCTTTACCAGTCGGCCATCATGCTTGACCGCGAGGAGCGCATTGTCGGCCGGTATTACAAGCGGCTCTTGATGCCGTTCGGCGAATACGTGCCGGCCAAGGACTGGCTTCCATTTCTTGGGCGGCTGTTTCCCTTGTCCGAAACAATTCTGCGGGGCCGAGAAGCCACCGTGCTGCCGGTTGGCGATAGCGTGCGGCTCGGGGTCATGCTCTGCTACGAGGACATGCACCCGGAAACTGCGCGGTCGCTGGTCGCGAACTCCGCCAACTTGCTCTGTTCGCTGATCAACGGCGCCTCTTTCGGCAATCGCCTGACGCTTCGTCAGCACCGGCAGTTGGCCCAGTTGCGAGCAGTGGAGTGCCGCAGGTACCTGGTGCGCGCCTCGTCAACCGGCGAAACCTGTGTCATTTCTCCCGTTGGCCGCCTAGAAGCCCGCCTGCCGTTGCAAACCAGCGACGTGTTGACCGCACAGGTCGCCCTGCTCGACGCCCGGACCTTGGCGTCGCGAATTGGCAACCTCTTTCCGTGGGTGTGCTTCCTGCTGCTGGCGGTCGTCTGCGTGACCCGTATCCCTCTCCGTAATCCGTGGTCTTGATCAATGCGCGAGGCGACGTCATTGCTCACTTTCGTGCTCTATCAGCCGTGGATTGCTGGATGGTTGGCGAATCAAGCGTAGGGTGGGACGAGCGAAGCGAGTCCCACCATGATTCCACCGAACGGTGGGACTCGCTTCGCTCGTCCCACCCTACGACTC